>JAIXOJ010000218.1 GCA_027486835.1 Chitinophagaceae bacterium | reverse complement strand
GCACAATAAATAGGGGTTCAAATCCGTTATATAGTAAACTACTACTACTATTATGACAAAAGAAAAATTTCTTGACTTAGCGTCAAAACATTATGATTCATTCAATGATTTAAATGAAGTTGATAATTTCCATGATTACGAAAATCAATTCCTGACCATTCTAAATAAAATGGGTCAGGAAATTTTAACGGCTAATCTAGGTGAGTTACCTGCGGATAAGCGAAAAAAAAACTCTGGAAACGACTTTAGGAAGGATAACCATCAGTAACTCCCATCCTTTTAGTGAAAATGTGAATGGTTTTCGTTACAGTCCTATGTTGCAGGAATTAATCACTTATGCTGGCCAGTTAGATGTTTATGAGCAAGGGAACGACATTTTGAAACGTTTTTTGAGAGTTGATATAAGCGGTATGCAGGTGAATACGATTACCGACTTTTATGGTGCTTCCTGTAGTGATGATTCAGTACTTTTAAAACCCAGCCTGTCCGAAGTAAAGGGTAACGATATCCTGTACTCAGCTATTGACGGGTCGATGTTATTTACTAGAGATGATGATTGGAAAGAGGTAAAGGTGATGCGGCTATTTAAGGCCTCTGACTGTGTTGACCCGAATGGAAAGTCAAGCTGGATAAGGCATTCACAATATTACGGGCATCTGGGAACAAGTAAACAGTTCACTGGAAATGTGGAAAAAATATTAGACAACTACTCCATACATCCCCAGCGTTTGGTATTCTTATCAGATGGTGCCACTTGGATACGGAAGTGGATTGAGGATACCTATCCAGGTTCAATAGCAATCTTGGATTATTACCATGCGTTAGAACATTTACATGCGTTTAAGGAAGTGTTGTTTAAAGATAAATCAGAAGGGAATCTTTGGGTTGAAAAACAAGCTGAACTTTTATTGGAGAGCGAAACAGAAATAGTTATAGAGAATATAAGGAAAGCTGCAAACAACGGGAAAGCCAAGGAAACGGCTGAAAAGTTGATAGCCTACTATGAGGCAAACAAAAATAGGATGGATTACAAAAAATATAAAACGATTGGAGCTGGGATAATTGGCTCAGGAGCAATTGAATCTGCACACCGAACGTTGATTCAAGATAGGATGAAACGAGCTGGGCAAAGGTGGAGTAAAGAAGGTGCGCAGCATATGATTAACCTCAAAACAATGTCCCTGAATGAAAAATGGGATACTGTAAAGAATTTTACAAGAAATACGATAAAAGCAGCATGAGTGCGAAAAACTTTTATGCACCCTTTTACATTGTCTAATTTATTCTATGGTGAAAATATTCGCATTCGACACAATGGTACAAAAAGTTGTACAAATTATTATTTATTACTGCCCTCTTGTGCACTTTAATAAGTGACAACTTACCTATCATGTTTAAAATGAAAATGTACAAAGCTTGGACTTAGTTGGAAAGCTTTGCACATACAAACTCCTTTTTACATCGTTCATGCCGATCATTATTACGATGTGGGTGGGCAGATGAATCAAAATATCGTCTTCCATTCTTTTTAAAATACCCCCGGTTACATCACATGAAATACTGCAATTGTAAAAAATCAAAACCACATTTTTGGTAGTAGTTAATAAGTCCGGGGTTGTTGCCCACTGTGTCCATCCGAATAAATTGCTTGTGATTTTCTAATGCATACATCTTAGCCCAATCAACAATTTGACCCACTAAGTTTTGACCCCGAAAGTCTGGGTTTGCAGCGATACGATGAATATAAATCGCCGGGTCAATATTTCTTTCTTCCCAAATCTGGGGATCATTCGTTGTAGTTGCCCAAACGCAAGCAACCTTTTCCTCTATCATTATTTTCCATTGTCGGTTTTCAACAATTTCAAATTCAACCAATTTTCGATTGAATTCCGGCCAATGTATAGTGAACCTTGTTTTTTGAAATTCAGTAGCCAATTTGTAGAGCCGAAAAATTTCCTCTATATCATTGAGACTGCTATTGAATATTTTCATTTGCTTTATTTATTTAAGCTTCCAATTCCAACTGCATAGCTACATCACAATCCGCTTTCTTGTCGCTTTCAGTTATTGGAATATGCTCGAAACCATACTTACGATATACATCAATAGCAGTATCCAACTTGCTGTTCGTTTTCAAAATCATAGTGCTATAGCCCAACTCTTTGGCTTTTTCGATGGCAGTTTCAAGCAGCATCTTTCCAATGCCTTTACCTCTTTCCTGCCTTGACAAATACATTTTTCTTAGTTCACAGATGGTATCATCCACCCGAGCAATGGCAACGGAAGCGATTATTTCCCCATCTTCTGTTTTCCATACCCAAAAATAACCATGACAACCAAAGTAATTGGCTTCTAAATCGTCAATATCCGCATCCACATATTTTGGCCTCCTTGCATATAGCCCCTTTTCCCCTAAAGCATTTGCCACCAATTGATGAATGGCCGGACCATCAGATTGTGTAGCTTTTTGTAATGAAAAGTTTTGAATCATTTTAGGTATTTTGATGAATCACAAAAATCGAAAATCACGAATATTTATTAAATGATTAGAATAATATCAAATTCCAATCATTCGTGCATTCGTGACATTTACCCTACTCATCCGAAGCTGATGGCGGCGGGGGTGCAGTGGTGCCCCAATCAGATGGTTTTGCACCCATTTCCAATACCAATTCCGCCCCGTTGATAATGTCTTGATGCTGGAACCAACCCTTGTTCCAAGGTTGTCCGTTCAGGGTGGCAGATTGGACATACTTATTGGTTTCGCTTAGGTTTTTTGCTCGGATATGGAAGGTTTTTCCTCCTTCTAATTGCATAGAAATTGTTGAAAAAAATGGGCTTGCCAAAAGGTAAACATCCTGACCTGCAACGGGCATAAAACCCATTGCGCTAAACACATAGAGGGAAGACATCGCCCCGCCGTCATCATTGCCAGGAAGACCTTTTCGGGTGGTTTTAAATGCTTTGTTGATGGTTTCCCAAACCCTATCCACGTTTTTATCTGGGCGACCAGCATAAGTATGTAACCAAGGATACAGAAAAGAAGGTTCGTTGTCTGCTTCGTGATGGCCGATGGTTTTCTTCCCATTTTCTATCCATTCTTCTTCAAAATATCTATCCAAAAAAGCTAAGAAAGCAGCGTTGCCACCATGCCTATTGATCAATCCTCTTACGTCGTGCTGCATACTAAAGGCATAAGCCCAAGGGCTTCCTTCATAGAAAGGTGGTGTCCAAGTGCGGGGTATATGATTGGGGTTAAAACCATACACCCATTTTTTACTGTTCGTGCCATAATCCGTATCAAAATAACCATCTACCCATTTGCCGTTTTCATCCTTGCCCCAAAAGAATTTGGTTGTAGGATTCCAAATTTTCCAGCCATTCATCGATTGTTTTTTGAAGAATTGATAGTCCTCATTTTTGCCAAGTGCTTTTGCCGCAATGGCAACCGCATAATCATTTCGAGCATATTCCAAGGTTCTTGAGGAAGGATTGGTGGAAGTGGCAGCATGTTTTGCAGGGTCGAACAATCCGTTGGTCATGTATTTTTCTGGTTGGAAATAGGGTAAATAACCGAGGGTGAAATATTCCGGGTATCGGCCCTTAAACCTACCGTCTGGGCCGGGCGTGGTGGCATCTTTTCGGATGGCTTGGTAGGCCGCTTCCTTATCAAATCCCTTCAAGTTTTTGGCAAAGGCATCGCCAATCACCATGTCCGCATGGGTGCCGCCTTGAATATGGGTGTAGTCATTGGCATACCATGAATCGGGCAGCCATCCTTTTTTTTGTTGGATGTCGGTCAAGCAACGGATCAAAGCGGCTTCTTTTTCGGGTGCAATGAGGGTAAATAATGGATTTAGGGTTTGGTAGGTATCCCAAATACAGTAGATATGCCAAAAATGGGGAATGTTTGCATCCCAACCCTGCACCTCGCCTGAAACATCAGCAGGCACCACGGCGGAACGATACAAACTGGTGTAAAACAATTTTTTCTGGGCATCAGTTCCTCCCTCAATCTTTATTTTATTCAAATAATTCAGCCAAATTTTTTCAGCCGCCTTTTTGTTTTGAATAAAGGTTTTTCCTTGGGTGACAGCCAAATTTTTTCGTGCATTTTCCAAACTGAAATAAGAAATACCGATTTGCATTCCAACCGTGCCTCCTTTTGGAATATGGAAACCAGCCACCAAACCTGCATTGATGCCATCCGCAATCTTTTGATTATTGAAAATCTCCTCCCCTTTCCAAGCGGAATAATTGGCAACAGGTTTATCGAATTCAGCAACAAAAAAAATAGTATAAGCACTGGAATGCCCACCCGATTCAAAAGAAGCCTGCCCTTCTATTTGTTTGTTGGAGATAAAAGCGGCTTGGGATGCCACACATTTACTGGAACTGCCAATGGTAGTAGCGGTTACGTTGAGCAAGATTCGAGGCGTTTGTCCTTTGGGAAAAGTATATTGATGCACCCCGCTTTTTTCGGATAAAGTCACCTCTGCCTTTATGCCCGATTCAACCAAATTGGCTGAATAATAAGCTGGACTGGCAATTTCATCGGATACGGTTGCCGTGTCATTTAATCGCAAAGCACCTGTTTGAGGAAACACCAGCAAATTGCCAAACCCTCTTTTTACGCCCATTCCACTCATGTGGTTATGGCTAAAACCCACAATGGGGCTATTGGAAGAATAACCCGCAGGCGAGCCGGTACGTTTGGAATCTGGGCTCACGTTTACCATACTAAATGGCAAAGCTGCCCCAGGGAATACATTGCCGCCACCGTCCACGCCTATGAAGGGATCTACATATTGAAGGGGATTGAGGGATTGTTGGGCTGATAATACTGATTATTAATTAATGCATAAAAACAAATTGCAATTGATAATATTTTCTTCATAATTATTTTATTATAACTACTTCCCCCACTCCCCCGCTACATCGCTCAACTCCAACTCAATCGTCCCTCCATTGGCAATGTCAGCATGGTGGAAAATAGGGCTGTTCCAACCCTTTCCATTGATTTTACAGGATTTAATGTAGATGTTCTTTTCACCAACATTTTTGGTTGTAATGGTCAATTTTTTACCATTGCCCAAGGTGATTTCTGATTTGGGATACAATGGTGCGTTCAGGTAATATATGTCCTGTCCGGCATTGGGGAAGAAACCGAGAGCTGAGAAAATATACCAAGAACTCATGGCCCCGCTATCATCGTTACCTGTTACACCCGATAAATCGTAGTTTTTATTCAAGGCATAGTTTATCCAATAAGAAGCTAAATCGGGTCTGCCGGCATGGTTAAAGGCTCTTAGGGTTAGGAAAGATGGTTCATTGCCAAAATCTATCAATTTATTTTTTAGGGCGAAGTCTAATCGGGTGGCAAATTGAGTTTTTCCACCCATAAGCGCAATCAGGTTGTCGAAACCGTGGGGGGTGAAATAAGAATATGTCCAAGAACTGCCTTCATAAAATGGGTATCTCCAAGAACCATAAATCTTAGCTGGGTCAAAATCGATGAATTTTCCCGATGAATCCCTTATGCCGATAAAGCCTTTATAGCCTTTATCGGTTCTGCTGCTATCCCATAGGTTCTGCCAATTATTGCTTCTTTTGAGGTATTTTTCGTAATCATTTTGCAAGCCCAATCCCTTTGCCACTTGGGCAATACAAAAATCATTGTAAGCAAATTCCTGTGTGGTAGATGTACTATTCCAGCCGTTGGGAATCCAGCCGTTTTTGATGTATTCGCTTTCAGGTTTCAATTTGCCATATACCGTACTTAAACTCAACCTGTCTTTTTCCGCATGAAATAGCAAGACCTGATAGGCCGCTTTCCAATCTATACCCGATATTTTTTTTGCGTAGGCTTCGGCAATGATGTTGTCGATATTGTTTCCACCTTGTTCGTTGGTCATATCAACACCTGCCACAAAGGCATCTTTTACGATTCCGTTGTGCTTGTATCGGTCTATGAATGATTGCACCGTTCCTTGCACCACTTTTGGGTTGATGAGTGAGTGGAGTGGAAAAAGGGTGCGCCATGTATCCCAAACGGCAAAATGGTCGTCCCAATAAGGTGCTGTTGACTCCCATTTGGGGTTGTCGCCTGTCCTATCCCTCGGCATAACCATTGAATGATAAAGCGCAGTATAAAAAATTTTCTTTTGGTCTATTGATGATGTTTCAATTTTCAGTTTATTGAGTTGTGCTTCCCATGTTTCCAGTCCTTTTGCGGCTACTTTTTCAAAATCAAACCCATTGATTTCTGAGGCTAAATATTGGCTCGCATTTTCAAAACTCTTAAAGGAAATGGCCACTTTCAAGCATATCTGTTCGCCAGCTTTTGTTTTAAATAGGCTATAACTACCTATTCGCTCCCCTTCTTTATTGTCGCGGGCAATGGAAGTAAGGTCTTTCAACAATTCCTTGTTTTTCCAAACCCCACTTGCAATGGATGTTTTGCTGTATTGACCAACAAAATAGAGGGTATAAGGAGCATCGCCACCCCATCCACCTTTGAATTTTATTTTAGCTTTGATGGTTTGGCTATTGTTGTCAATTTCAACGGTATTTTCATAAATGGTTGATTTAGAAAGTAAAATATCCGTTGGCACACTTTGAGTAGCATCGAAAACCAAGCTGAAACTATCGCTTTCCGGGCATGTGAAGCGATAGATAGCACTATGGTGGGTGGGGGCAATTTCAGTTGTGACAGCATATTTTTCAAGATATGCTTTGAAATAATGGGGCTGTGTATTCTCGAAACGGATAGGCGAATAATGTTCTTCTGCCCCAACTGAAATCCCAATTTGAGGGGAAACCAAAAAATGACCATACTTGCCCGAACCGCCTGTTCCGCTAACGTGCAATTGACCAAAACCACGAACCGGCGTACCCATTTCATAGCCTGAAGTATTGCCCCATTTTTTGGTTTTGGGTGTGCCTTGCGGTGATGGGTTGATGCTGCCAAAAGGCATTTGCGGCCCGATGACACAATTGGATTCACGGATGCTGTTGGCTCCGATTTTTGTGTCAACATATTGAACTAAGGAAGAAGCAGGGTTTGTGTTGCTTGACTTTTTTGATTGGGCAAAGCATAGAAGCGTAAGAAAACTCAATAAAAACAAAAAAATATTTTTCATATTTAACTATTAAAGAAACAATGATAAGAATTTATTTACCCGGCTGTTTATCCTTCCAAATTTTCAAATCATCCCAATAAATTTCCAATGATTTACCTTTTGATTTCATAAAATTGGCAACCTCCTTGGAAGTGTACATTTTCATTGGATTGAATTCGGTAATCCCTGTAGGATTGGGGTCTTTTGTATTGTGGGTGAAATTGGTAACATCAAAAACTGTTTTTTTGGATTCTCCATCTGCCTGAATGCTCAATGAAAATTTGCCATTGTTTTGATTGCCTTCTTTAAAATAGGTTTCTAAAGTAAACCACTTACCGATGGGTACTTTTACTTCGCTTTCTTTGTTCCAAATGTTGGTGTATTGCTGCTTTCCATCAGCAGTAAATTCACAATCCTGTGCATCCAAAATAAAATTCAATTCACTTTTATCTGACGTTGGTTTCCCTAATCCAAGTGTAACCCTAAAACCATAAGGTACATCCTTTCTCCAAGTGATGTTGTTCCAAAATTCAGCGATGGTGAACCAATTTATCTTACTGGGATAAGCTTTGAGTTCGCCCATTCCTTGAGGTAGAAAAACCCTAACAGATTGCATAAATTCTTTGTACCCTCCCTTAATTCCGTAATATTCTAATTGAACTCTCGCTTTTTCACTATTGGACTCGGCAACCCAAGGTTGAATAATCTTGTAATATAAGACCTTGTTGTTTGGGTTGGTTGGTTCATCAATTATCTTGACAAATCGCTTAGTAGTATCGCCACCAGTGAAATTGAAATAAACAATGGGAACTTCTCCCCTCAATATATCCCAACTATTTCGATCGGAAAACGACAGATCGGAACCTATAATTTTTGGATTTGCACTTTCAAATCCAACCAATTTACAATTACTTTCAAACCCGCTTTGAAAAATCAACTCCCCATTTTTGGCTGTCTGCATTTCGGGTATGGATTTAGAACTAGAACAAGCCGCAACAAGTAATAAACAGGCAAGTAAAGGCTGAAAAGCGTAAGGTAACTTCATCACTTAATTTTTCACAATCGCTTTATACCTCAACAAAGCTTCTAAATAGTAATAATCCGCATAATTCAAGGGTGCATCAATTTCTCCTTTTGCACCATGTGGCTTACTGCCTACACAGTGTTTTAAAATGAAATTATTGTTGCTACCTGGCTTGGCGGTGTATTCATCTGAAGATAAACTTACCAATATTTCTTTGGCATTTTTACGGTAAAAAACTGCGTTTGCTTTGGAATAATTAGACAATTCCAACAAGGCAGAAGCAATAACAGCGGCGGCAGAAGCATCCCGCTCTTCATATGGAATATTGGGTGCATTAAAATCCCAATAAGGTACTTTGTCTTTGGGTAAATTGGGATGATTTAAAATGAAAGCAGCAATTTTTTCTGCTTGATTCAAATACTTTTTATTTTTTGTGTAGCGATACATAACAGTAAATCCATATAAGCCCCATCCTTGTCCTCTTGCCCAAGAAGATTCATCGTTATAGCCTTGGTGGGTTTGCTTTTTGATGGGATGTCCATCGGTGCTATCATAATCCACCACATGGTAGCTGCTGTAATCTTTACGAAAATGATGCTGCATATCGTGGTCGGCATGGGCAATGGCAATTTTTCTAAAACTGCTGTCGCCGCTTAGTTTGGTGGCTTCAAACAATAGCTCAAGGTTCATCATATTGTCTATTATTACTGGATATTGCCATGTACCAAAATCCCAACTACGAATTACTCCTACTTTTGGTTTAAAGCGAGAAGCCAATGATTTGGCAGATTGAATCAATATCTTTTTATAGTCTGCGTCTTTGGTCAGGTTATACCCTGATCCAAAGGAACAATACATCATAAACCCTAAATCATGGGTGGTTTTGTTGAACTTTTCTTTCTCAATAGCTGCAGTCCATTTGATTGCCGCTTTCTTCCAATCAGGTTGCTTGGTTGCTTGAAACAAATACCACAGATTGCCCGCAAAAAAACCACTACACCAATCATTGCTTTTCACAAGTTTCAAACTACCATCTGGCAAAGTGCTTCTTGGTATTTTGGTGCTATCGGTGTTTGCTTTCAAAGCATTTGTATAATGGGATTGGGCATTGGCGAATATTTTTTCCAGAGAAAGAGCTTGGGAAAAAAGACAGGAAATGGGCAAACACAACAACATCTGAAAGACAAAACCTGCATATAAGTACTTTCTCTTCATATCTACTAATTACGAAATTTGAAAATTATTAAAGGTGTGAAAAATGAACGAAATTTTTAGCGATTATATTTCCCAAAAAATGAAGCCATAGGAATATTTCACGTAAGATTAAATTCTATTTGTCGAAAAAATCTAACCAACTTTACAATGCCCCGTCAATTTTTTGCTTTTTTATTTCCAATTTGACTTCAGGCTTGAACTGAACATTTTCAATTTTTAATACCACAGGATTTGGCCATTGATTATTGGTATATAACCGATGCCCATTTACCGCACTAACCACCAAACCAATCGGGGTACTTGAGCTATACACTTTGGCGTCAAAACCTTCTTTGTATTCTAACAGATTGCTTCCATAGCCGAGAATGCTTACTTTGGTTTTGGGATTGGCTTGTAAGGTTTTGAAAACAAATTCCTTACGTGTGCCATATTTCCAAGCCTCTCCACCTTGTACAAAAGCATAAATAGTGTTGGAGTCTTTCGCTTTAGTGAACCACACATTGCCTTCCTTGGATAAGTTCCAAGTGCGCACACCATGGATCGCTTCTTGGTTCACCAAATTCCACAAAGCCAATTCCTGCAAGCGGGCTTCTTGCTCAATTTGCAATTCACCATTGGGTTTGGGACCAACATTCATCAACAAATTGCCACCCTTTGCCCTTGTTTCAATCAACATATTGATGATTTCGGTGCCACTTTTATGCGGATCGTTAGTGGGTTTGTATTGCCAATCGGTACCCATTGTAAAGCAGGCTTCCCATGGACCTGGGATGGGTTTGTCGGGTAGGTTTTGTTCGGGTGTTTGCATTTGTCCACGGGTAACGATGATGTCTGGTTGCAATTTCCAAGCATATTCTTTCAATCCATCGGCAGGACCGTCAAAGAAAATGAGGTCTATTTTTCCATAATTGGTCAATAATTCTTTCAGTTGTGCCTTGTCCAAGTTCATTAACCCAGCATTGTTGGCTGGATAATGCAGCGGATGTTGCAGGCGACCAATGGGTATCTTGTTCTCATACAAATAATGAAAATCTTCTGGTGAAAAATACACTCCAATAGCTATTCCTTGATTGCGGAATGCATCGAATAATTCTTTGGTAATATCCCTTTTGAAAGGCGTATTCATCACATTGAAGGGAGTGGTTTTGGTGTCCCACATACAAAATCCTGAATGGTGCTTGGTAGTAAACACCACATATTTCATACCCGCCAATTTTGCTGCAATTGCCCATTCTTCTGGATCGAATTTTTTGGGATTAAAGGTTTTGGGCAACTCATGCACTAATCTATCAACATAATCTGGAGATGCTCCTGCCATAGAATGACTTATGACCGCCCCCACTTGCGAATCGAAACTCCAATGGATGAACATGCCAAACCCCCAATCTATAAACTGTTGCTCCCGCTCGGGTTTGTTGGCGGTTTGCTGGGCATTAGAAAAACTGATAATTAAACAGCAAGCTGTAAGAAGAAAGACATTTTTCATTAATAATAAGACAAATTATAAAATAACATTTAAACAACCTTTATAGGGTTTGAAACCCTGACAAGATTACAGCAATATAGATTGAAACTGCTTTATTCCATTTTCTTACTAATGGGCTTGTGCGTTTTTAACCATTCTTGTCCTTCTCTAGTCATGAAGAAGTCCATCCACAGATAATACATTTTCTTGCCTTCCCCAACTTTAGCCCAGTGAGTAGATCCTAGCGGGATGTGCAACAAGGAATATTCTTTCAAAACGGTAAATTGCTCATCTGCATGAACCACTATTTCATTGCCAGCTAGGCTAAGAAACAACTGATCTAACATGGGATGTGCATGAGCACCAACCGCATCAGGCCCTTTGGTTTCAACGGTTCCCAACGAAACACGAGGCAAAATATCGGCTGGTAAAACGGTACGGCTCACGGTATTTGGGCTTTTAATTTTTTCAGTATAAGGCTCACAGTCGCTGAACTTGGTGAAGAATATATCGTATTTATTCTTTTCTGGAAAGTTTTTTAAATCCGCCAAATCAGGCTCGGTGAGTTTCTTCGTAAACAATACATAATGCAGCGTATCGCCCTTAGCCACGTCCAGCGTAATTGTGGAGTAGGAAAATGGGAGCGCAAGCGTTTCAGGGGCAATATCATATTGCTTTGCATTGGTTTTTAAACGACCAGTGCCTTTAATGAAAATAAACATGCTTGAGCTATCTTTTGGTAGTACTATTTTCTTAGAAATAGGCCCAGCAAAAGCAATATGCTCAATCTTGGTTTCCGCAATTTCGCCACGTAGTAATTCTTCTTTAAAGATTTTGCTGCCCTTTGGCAATTGCATTTTCATGGTCTGAACTGGGATGCTTGGTAAACGCTTCCAACTGATAAAAGCGATGGAAGAAACAAGTAGAATCGCTAAAAGAAAAATAAAATATCGCATAATAATAAAAGGGGGTTACATGAATATATTTTGAAATAATGTCTTATTTAATTTGCCTGCTCCGCTTTCCCCATTCCTTTTTCCCATATTTCCAAATCGGAATTGCTCACATTTTTCACTTGGGTATTGGCTCCTTTCTTAATGATTTCTAAGTAGCCAACTTCTCCGGGCTGAAATTCAAAAGAAATATTTCTATTTATCATCTTTCGAATGGCGGTTTGAGGAATAGATTGAGTCCATAAAAATTCCAATTCTGCAGTTGACAAATTGTTAGGGGCTCCCAACATATTCCATGATTCCCATGCACTACCCGCTCCAATTTTGATGGTTGTTTGCAACACTAAATAGCTCGAATCATACATAGATGGTAAATTGATTGTTCCTTTAAAATTGGAATGGGTAGAGAGTTCCACAAAATTTTGATTCCACATAAGGATTCTTAATTTGTTGTTCTCCCTAACAGCGAAAATCCCTTTACCAATGGAATCATTGAATTCCTGTTTATTTATTTTCACAATTTGGCCGGTCATCTTTCGCAATAGTTTGAACCCATTGAAAGATGCCTTGGGTATTCCGTTGATGTTTAATAAGCCATAACCACAAGAAAAGGGTGTTTGGGGCATGACTGCTTCATCGAAAATATCGCTAACTACCCAATAACCCAGCGTATTGCAAACCGTATCTAAGGCGAGACAATTTTTTACGATAAATGACGCTGCAAATAAATTGTCCACATTGTTGTTCTTTGTCCAACTAACAGTGGAGGCAGAGGGTGCTGACAGGGTATTCCACTCGGTCCAGTGTATTTCGAGATTGGGCCTAACAGACTGTCTAACTATTTGCAGTACTTTTTTTACATTTTCTTTGAAAAAATCACCAATTGCATAAGGGCTACCATTTCTATCGGGATAAACCACTTGCTCGTCTTGCGGATATAAATGAGTAGATACAAAATCAAGGGGAATATGATTGGTGCTGGTGTAATTGATTATATCTGCAATCCAACTCCCTTTGGAAGAAGCAGGACCACCCACTTTTAATAAGCTATCCACTCTTTTTACTGCTTTGGCACTTGCCTTATAAAGTTTAAAATATTCCTCCATGCTACCACTCCAAAAAGCATTTAAGTTGGGTTCGTTCCACACTTCAAAATACCAAGTTCTTACTTCATTGATACCGTAACGATCCACCAAATGTTTGGTAAATTCCGACACCAAAAATTCCCAATCGTCGTAACTCGTGGGCGGGGTCACATTCATTTTGTAATAAAACATCGTTTGAGTACCAGATGCAAGTGCCTTGGGCATGGGATTTAGCTCAACAAAAGGCTTAATCCCCATTTGCAACAAAGCATCATACACCTTATCTACTTGGCTCCACTGAAAAATAAGCTTATTAGTTTTTGAATCTCTTGAAACCACTTGCAACTCATCGTCAAAAATGGCATGGAAGCGGCAGAATTTATAGCCCATAATTTTTTGAGCATACGATAAATGTGCTAACAAATCGTTTCTTAATAAATTTTGCGCTCTGCCTACTGCAATACAATTGCGCCAGGGCATTCTCAACGTTCTATTGGTTTGAACGGAATCGATAATATAAACTGGTAATTTTTGGGCTTCACTAACTACATACAACATCATTAACAATAGGAATACCATCCCTTTTTTTATTATCATTATATCTATTTTTAAATTATTAAAAGACTACTACTAAAAGGTTTCGACTAACTAAAACAAAAGGATAAACACAACCTAACTGCAAATCAAAACCTTTATGAAAACATATTCCTATACCTTGGTTTTTCAACCAATGGTTTTACCGCCAAACTGCAACTTCAGCTGGCTTTAATAGCTTATTTCCAATAAGCAAATGCGTTTTTTCATCAACAGGTAGTTGGATGCTTTTCTCTGAATGATAATTGACCGCAACCCAAAAACCATCCCGCCAATCGAGCATAAGCCCTTCCGGCAATTTTTTTATAGCAATGTTGGCTTTGGTGAATGAAGTAGCAATAATTTCTTTTTCCAACTTACCATCATCTGTGTCTGGCCCTATGTAGGTTACGGAACCTTTGCCCAACTTTACATGAGTGGCTGCTGCTTTGTTTTTATAAAATTGGTTGCTATAAGTAGCAAGGGTTTCTGTTCCTTTCATAGGTTGGAGAATATCTGCCCAATTGTTCCATTTATAGGTTTGATTTTTCATGATTATAGTTCCTATTTTATCTTCAGGTAGCACATCATAAAAAAGCAATTTGCTCCCTATCAGTTTTTCAATCTTGCTTCCAAAAGGCAATTCCCATAAATGCGCGTTCTTATCTTTTTGTCCCGCTCTTGCTGATAATATCAAATGACCACCTTGTTGCACATAGTCGGTATGCTTCGCTATCAAGGCATCATCCACTAATTGATACATGGGCGCAACAATGGTGGGGTATTTATGGAAATCCATATCCTCAACAATAAAATCAACTGGACAATTTATTTCCTTGAGCAAACGGTGGTATTTATACAGCACTTTAGCAGGATTCCACTGATTGGTCTGCGGCTGGAGTTCTGTTTCCCAATAGTTATCCCAGTTCCAAAGTATGCCCGTTTTTCTGGCTGAATATGCTTTAGGTATCCTTTCATTAGCTATGGATTGATAGGGATTCCCTTAGTTGTTTCACCTCTTTGATAAATGTACTATACTCCCTTCCGCCAACATTGGGTGTAACACCATCGGTACCTACCATGCCATAATGGTATTGCTCTCCACCAAACAAAGGCTGCCTGTAGCGATAGGAGCAAATTAAATTACAGCCCCCAACATAAGCACTCCACAACCAAGCCCTGATAATACCTGGGTATGTTTGTGGATTATAAAAACCCCAATTCACCTGACCGGGCTGCATCTCCATAACAGCAGTTTGCTGTTTCTTAAACCTAAAAAAATCATTGGCAAATGCAATCCTCGAAGGCATTCCAATCCGAAACCCCTCCTCCCCTAAACCGCCAATATTGGTATAACCGCCCCCTACTGGATACATGGTGTAGGATATAAAATCAAGATCTTTATCATTCAGCCAAGGATTTACTTTGGTGTGAAACTCCATAAAGTTGGTAGTAACCCATTGCGCTTTTGAAACATGTATATGCAAAATTTCTGCTTGAAAAGCAACATAATCGGCGCATTCATCCGCATTAAACCGCTGAAAATCAAGCAAGGAATGAGGGTTAACCTGTGCCACATTTGTTTTTGCACTTGGTAGATTTATTTGATCAAAGGATGTATATAGCTGGCTCCAAAAAGAGTTGCCCCAAGCATAATTTAGACTATCTATTTTTCCGTATTTTTTACTAAGCCAACGTTGAAAGTTGGTTTTTACTGCCTGACCATAATCCACAAATCCTGCATGTGAGGGTTCGTTGTCAATTTGCCAACCATATATTGAGGGATGGTTGCCATAATGCGTAGCCAAGGCTGTGATTATTTTCTCAGAAAGTTCCCTGTATTTCTTGCTGCTCCAAGAATTGTGCTGCCTACCCCCATGTTTTGCTTGAATGCCATCTTCTTTCACCAATAATACCTCTGGATATTTTTGGGTCAACCAAACTGGAGGTGCAGCAGTCGGGGTACACATAATTACTTGCAACCCATGCTTTTGTGCTAACGAAACCACCTCGTCCAGCCATCTAAAATCATATTTTCCTTCTTCTGGTTCCAACATGGCCCAAGCAAATTCAGCGATATGGATGAACTCAAAACCCATTGATTTGATGTTCCTTATATCCCGCTCCCACTGATTTTTTTCCCATTGCTCTGGATAATAATAAATACCAGTTTTGACCAAATCAGATGGTTTAAAAAATGCTGACTGAGATGTAACTACATCAATAGAAACGATGAAGCAAATTGCGATCATTAAACACCTATAATATTTGCATTTATCCATTTTCATATCTACGATTTTGAATTTCATTTTTTATTAAAAGTTCTTATAAAATTCCCTCATCACATACCAAGCTTTTTTACGCTGTCCTTTGTAAGAAACCAAGCCTTTGCGGTTCCAACCATCCTGATTGAGCGGATGAGAACGTGTTGGTGAGCGAAAATCGAACAATACCTAAGGACTTGTTGTACGCAGATTTGGAATATTTTTGAACATTACTATATTCTTTTTGTAAATATTTTCCTGATATTCTTCGCTCCAAGAAGATGCTACATCCTATTCTCCATGTTGACCATACTTAGAGTGTCTCACATCCAAATTCTGACATAATCAGGGGCTTATTTGCGGCTACGTTCCATTTAATTATTAATGGCTCTGTAGAATAAGGCATTTATCAACCCATGTATTTGTTTATACTTACCACATCAACTAATTCTGAAATTTTATCCTTCAAACTAAAGGTTGAGGTTGCCTTGTCGTAAGAAGGGTTAACGAAAGCAGCACCAACAAATGGATTGGCAAGTTGGGTGTAATTGATTTGAATTGCCATTTTAGATTGCCCCAAAACAGCGTTCTGCAAAATAAGGAATAATAAAAACGGACTGAATACCTTCATGTGGAATAAATTTTTTATAATAATATTAAAAGACTTTTATGTTCAAAGAATTGTAAATGGAAATGTTTTTGTCCATTTACATGATGAACTAATAGAGGATGATATGTATTGGTCAAAACCTCTCAAGCCCTGTGATTAGAAAAAAACAATCAATGCTTAATGCTATTTACTACCTCCCTTTTTTTCAAATTAAGATTCAGATGAATGCGGTCTCCCTTTTTTAAAACAATTTTTTCATTGAACAATTCAAAACTGCAATTTTTCCAAGCGGTTAAAACTACTTTGGCTGAGTCTCCATTGATTTCCCCACTCATTTTCACACCCAATAAAGACATAATATTTACAAAGGCAACCTTTCCTTTCCATGGAATGCACTTAGCTATTTCTAATTTTCCAAACCAATCTGAAATGATGTTATTGATAAGCGATTGAGTTATCAATCCATTTGTTGTGGTGTAATAAGAGGCATTATAAACAGCACTGGTTTCATAAACTTGAATCCAATCAGCGTCCACATACTCCGATTTCAACAAATTTCCCCAATCTTTTTTCCATTCTTCCATATTTCCAATCCTTGAACCCGCCAATAAAAACGCTCCTAATGTCCATCCAAAGAAGAAAGGTTTGTTTGCATGCTGTGTTAGGTCATACCTATATTCATAAGCTATGCTCGAAGCATTGTTAATGTCTTTGCTAATGGGCAAATAAGCCAAGTCGTTTAACTGAACTGGATGTTTTTGCTTTCCAAAATCGGTTGCTCCACTACCCTTTGATGTGAAGTAATATCCTTTTTCTGATAATAATGAAGGAAAAGCAAGCCCATCTTTTAAGATTGCTTTGTAAGCACCATCCTCATCAAGATGATACTCAATAGCTTTTTGAAAGCAGTATTTTGCACTATACAAAGCACATAAATAATCACTTTGGTTTTCACCGCCCATTTCATCCTGTCCCATAGATGGTTTAACAATCAAGTGCCACAAATTGTCCTTCCCTTTTGAACAGATGTTTTTATAAAACAAAGCGGTTTCTTTCACAATTGGTTGAGCATATTTCAACTTCCATTTATCATCATTGATATAAATAGCCGTTTCATAAGCCATTCTTGCCAAATATCCTGAGTTATGTATTTCATAATAATACTTATTGGGGGGGGCTGGAAAATGATAGCCTTCAAATTTTCCATAAGGAAAGACCCATGGAAGTAAAACACCATCTACACTTAATAATCTCTTGGTATAATCTTTCATTCCCGAAATTTCTGAGGCTAAATATTCCACCCATACTTTGGAGATGCTTATGTTTCCAGTGGAAAGCAACACTGGTTGGATAAATGAAATGTCTTGTGGGAAACTAAAAGGCCACCCGTTGCCAGTAAATCCCATCGGAGGAGGGAATCCAAAACCACCATCCGAATAAGTTGATAAAAATTGAGCCATTGAACGAACCCACATTTTCTGTGCATTTGGCTCTGGTAACACTAACATTCCTGACTTTTTCCATTTTGAATGCCACCAAAGGGTATTTCGTTCTATTGATTTTGCTGTTGTTACACTAATCGGTTTATTTACTGAAATTTGAATCTCATTTTCTCCACGATGTAATTTGATATGCAGTTTACTTCCATGTAGTTCAACCTTTGCATTGGTTTTTAGGTAAATAACTGATTTTAAATTTAAACAAGCAGTTGCAATCTTCCACAAACCCAATTCCCCAGTAACTTTTGCTACCTGCACTAATTGTTGATTGTAATGCACTCCAAATGTTTCAGATGGATCAAGTATTATATCCGATGGGTTTCCTTCTACATCAACTGTAAATCCAGCTAAATCTTTTTCAATAGGGTCAAACCATGTTTTTAGGGTTATTTTATTTTCGGAATCATCAAAATGGGTAACAATAGTCCCATCATAAAAGGATTGACTTTGCTTGTAATTAGTAATATTTATAGGCTCTTTCTCCCAGTAAATCTTAGCAAAAGGAATTAAATAATCAGCACCATATTTAGCTCTCACCCAATTATCCAGATGCATAAATTGTGTTTTACCATACTTGGATAATTGGTCTGCTTTAGAAGGATGTATGTGTAAACCCAAGGGTCCATAAGAACAACCAAACCTGCCATTGCCTTGATATAGATTTATAACAGCGTTATCAGGGTAAACAACACGTTCAATGTTTGCTGAGCTAACTACGGCGGGAATATTGATATTCTCTAACCCTGAATTTTGCGAAAACGCAAAACCAACGTGTAGAAAGCATACCAATAATAAAATAACAATTTTCACTTATGAATTCAAGTTAGTAGTTTAGAAATAGGATGTTGGATTAATCTTATGCGTTAGTAGCCAGTAGGATTTAGCTCGACATGAAAAGTAGCAAGAACGATTTTTTGAATGAAGTTTGATTTCTTTCTTTAGATCCAAGCTATAAATGCAACTGGATTAATAATTAAAAAGGAATAATATATTCAAAAGAGAAAAAAGAGTATAATGCTCCTTTGGCTTGTTTGCGATTTAATGGTGTTTATTGAGAATAAATAAATAGTACTGTATATGAAAATTTTAGCTTTCATAAAAGTTATGGTTTTGAAATTTCCTTTTTAAGTTGTGCAATCATTCCAATTTGCAATTGCTTTACAATTAGCTGGGCTGATTTGACTTTTATCTTGCTTTCCTTTGGTTTACTAACTATGGAACGAATAGTCTCAGATAATTTTTGCATCCCCACTTCATCATCGCTATCAAAAAACCAATCTTTCAGCCCGATATTGTACCACATATAGCCTTTAGAAGTCTGTTCTTTATACCTGCCCAACAAGGCTGGGATGCCATTGCCAATACACATAATGGGCGAATGCTGCTCCAAACCAAACAAGCCAGCGGACTTGATAAATACACTCAATGCTTCGTCGGTCAACCAATATTTATTGCGCCAAACCACTTGTTTTTTAACATCGGCAGGTAGCGGATCATACAGCATTTCTTTGCCCAAAGCCACTTGCGTAACATCTTCTGCACATATCAATACTTTGATTTTTGATATACGGACTAAATCAATAATGGCTTCTCTGTATGGCTTTAAATCATGCTCTTTCATTGATTCGTTCAAGGCATTGATGGCAGAATCGTATGGGGCATGGTCAGATGGGATTTTCCATTTGGGGGTTCGTCTGTATTTGGGGATTACACAAACGAATTTTCCTGCTTCGAGGTGATTGTCTTTCAAAAATTTGGCGGCGGCAGGCTCGTTGCGCAGGTCAACAGCAAAAGCACCATCTGGACCAAACTGCATCACTGGGCAGCCAACGCCCTTGCTTTTCGCAACATCCAACGAAACAGTATCGCGGAAATACACAAATCGGGCATTGGTCAACAAGCCCACCACTTCGGGAGTGGCTTTTTCTTCTGGCAGGGTAATCCCAAAAACGCCATAAGGCTTGCCCGTTTCTTTCACCCATTTTTTAATGTCTTTGTCTGCTACCAACCAAGGACCTGAACCATGCAGCAGAAAACTGCTTTGCTTAAAAGCATTTTTCAATTCAAGCGTATCGGAAGACAACAGAATTTTCAATTTGGGAAACCGCTTTTGCAACATTTCCCTTACCCCATTTTCAACAGTGGTAGCCCATAATATCACATCTGCATCGGGGAGTTGTTTTTCAATCAATGCCATCACGCCAGGGGTATGCCCAATATCACCAATATTGATGGTTTGCCATGAAGAACGTAAAAGAATTACGGGACGTATTTTAGCAGCTGGCTGTTGGGCAGCTACCTGTGAAAAAACCATCCATATACTCAAAAACCCTACGATACATTTATTCATACTAAACTGTGTTATTATTATTTAATAGGTAAACAATCTCTTTTTTTAAATTTCTTATATTCCACGGCATATAATTTTTCTCAAACTTCCCGAATGCTTAAAATTTTCGGGAAGTTGATGTAACTCTGGAAGCCGACAAATAGGTTTGTCAACCCAAATCAAGCTGCGAGAAGCTGACAAACAGGTTTGTCAACCCAAATCAGGCTGCGAGAAGCTGACAAACCTGTTTGCCGACCCAAATCAAGCTGGGAGAAGCAGACAAACCTATCTGCCGACCCAAATCAGACTGCGAGAGGCTGACAAACAGGTTTGCCAACGCAAATCAAGCTGTGAGAAGCTGACAAACCTGTTTGCCGACCCAAATCAAGCTGCGAGAAGCCGACAACTCTATATAGTCACAAAACCTATATGGGTTTAACACCCTAAAAAGGTTACGCTTACTTTTTCAACCCAGTCAAATCCGACTCAACCGTAATCTTCCCATTGCCTGCTGCGATGTTGGCAGAGAAGCCTTTGTTTAATTCCACATTACCAAAGGTTTTTAAGAAGATTTCTTTGCCGTCCACATTATTGGAAAGCAAGGTCATTGGTTCTTTGCTATTGAATATGCAGCCATATATGTTGATGGTGGTTTTCAAATAGTCTTGCAAAGCCTTGTTGGTGTAAACATTGATTTTATTGTTTCGGATGCTGCTGTTGGTTATCGATACCACATCCACTGGGGTGCCAATGTTTAAAAAAGGAATGGCTTTGTTGTGGAGTACCCGCACGTTATCAAAACTCAACTGCTCCTGAACGGGGGTTTGCGCTCCGGGATAGTAGGAACGGCTAAACTTGTCGTTGTCAAAATGAATGGATAGCCCGATGCGGGGTTTTTCTAAAAACAAATTCTTGAAGATTACATTTCTTACGCCACAGGTGTGGATGGTATCTTTTTGAACCATCACCCAAGTGATGCCGTCCACTTCTTTTTTGCCTGTTTCATGGGTGGGTGGATTGAGCGATTTATATATCGTACCATCTGGTTTTGCTTGCACCCTATAAATCCTACCGTTTGATACCACTGCATCTGATTGTTGCACTTCCATTCCTGCCTTCCAATCAATCCATGCACCAGCTAAAATCCTACAGAAATATCCAGTGGTATTTTCTGCCGTTAGGTCGTGACAATTTTCTACAATTCCGTTTTCAATCCATCCCAATTCAGGGTTGGAAGAAGCATAATCGTGCGCATTTAAAGCCACCGCATCATCAAAAGTTTGGAACACGCCATTGCTGATTTTGAAACGTTTTCCTGGTCCTAAATGCACCCCGTCTTTTTGCCCTTTGATGATTACATCGTCCACAATTAAGTCTTCAAACGTGCATACTTGGATGCAAAACTGATTCTTCATCAAATCCAAACAACGAAAGCGAGTAATCTTGAGGTCTTTGACATAGAAGAATGCCAACTGCCCCCTTAACCCGAATATTTCCGTGTATTGCTTGTCCATTCCGTTCACCACAATTTGCAGTCCGTCAATTACAATATTTTGGTCGTAGGTTTTGGTCAATGCGCCTTTATTGAGGATTACATGTGTGAAAGCACCTTTTTCATCTACTTTTTTCAAAGAGATGTTGTTGCCAAATTGAAGGGTGGTGTTACTACCAATATATACAGTAGTCGCCATTTTATAACTACCGGGTACACTCACCACCACTGTTCCGCCTATATCCACCGCCTTTTGCAGTGCTTTGGCATTTTCAAGTCCAGAAGCATCAGGCGAAAAACCATAGTCCGCCGCATTAGTAAACCCATTTTTCTGTTGTCCATCCACCATTGTAAGTGCCAATAAGCACCCTACCAGTAAAAAAGCCCATTTCTTCATTATTAATCGCATATTCATATTATTATTTAAAAGGTGACTGAAGTTTCTCGTTAGTACCTATTTCTATTTTGGTTAGAACTAGGAAAAATTTCACAGAGATACACTGAGAAGGCACAGAGTTACACAGAGATACACTGAGAAGGCACAGAGATACACTGAGAAGGCACAGAGATACACTGAGAAGTAAAACTCCGTGAAGCTTTGTGTAACCTCTGTGGCTCTCTGTGTAAGGATTATTTTTTGTAGAAAAACTATGTGAATTGAGAATCATTAGACTATAATGAAATTACTATAATTCTACTTTGGCAAATTGGATTGCAATATTGATTACGTAGAAAGGGCAACCACAAGGGATTCCAATTTCTATTACCTTGAAAGGGCAACCACAAGGGATTGCCCCTACAGTTGATTTCGTGGGTTTGTAATAGATTTTTGAATTTGCCAAATTGAAATAAAATCAATTCGAACAATTTTATTCTTCGACAAAATCCATATCCTTTCCATGCGTTTCGCTAATGGTCAACACAGCACTGATGCCAACGGAAAAACAAACTATTCCTATAACAGTAGTTGCAATCAAGACGGTGTAATCGAATTTCAAAGCGTTGAAACTCATTGTCATTAGCACCACAGTTCCCCTTACCATATTGGGCACAGTAGTGGCAGCCGTTGCTCGGAGGTTAGTGCCAAATTGTTCTGCGGCAATGGTTACGAACATGGCCCAATAGCCTATCCCGATTCCTGCAAACAACATCAACGCATAAAACAATTGCGCGGTCTTTATTCCTCCAAACAGGATGACCAAGCTTATTAATAATGTGTAAAGCATGAACCATAAAACCGTCTTTTTTCGGGATTGCAAATAATGGCTAATCACTCCACTTGAAAGATCGCCGATGGACAAGCCGATATAACACCACATGATGGATAATCCAGGATTTATTGGCGTTGGGATGGACAATGCCAACCCTATTTCGTTGCTGAAAGTGGCCAAAATACCAATCACAAACCAAGTGGGTACCCCAAGTCCAATACATTTTAAATATTTCAAAAAGCGTTTGGCATTGGTAAACAAAGCGAAAAAATTGCCGCGTTCAATGGTTGATTTTTCCGAAGTATGTTTAAATACCCCCGATTCAAAAACGCCCAATCGCAACAGCAAAAGACTCAAGCCCATGCCCCCTCCAATAAAATAAGCAGTGCGCCATTCAAACAATTCTACTGTGAAATAAGCAAAAACAGCTCCCAATAGCCCAATGCCTGCGACTAAGGAAGTTCCGATGGCCCTTAGCCGAATGGGCAATACTTCCGACACCAATGTGATGCCTGCCCCCAATTCCCCAGCCAAGCCGATGCCTGCTATGAACCGCAATACCATATATACTTCGGGATTAGTCACAAACCCACAACAAATATTAGCTAAGGAATAAGTAAGAATTGACCCAAACAACACCGATAAACGCCCTTTTTTATCGCCAATAACGCCCCAAAGAATGCCTCCCAATAACAATCCAATCATTTGCCAATTGAGAATACTGGAGCCTGTCAATGAAATGGCTTTGTCATCCAACCCCATGGCTTTCAAACTGGGTATCCTTACGATTCCGAACAACAACAAATCGTAGATGTCCACGAAATAGCCTAAGGCTGCTACAATAACTGGAATACTGAATAAGGGACGTAATGAAACGTCATTCGATTTAGTCATACTTTTTTTATTTATTTCTTTTTGAAATTGAGTTTTCTTTTGCTTAGTTGATCCAAATACAGCGACTGTGGCATTAACGTTTCGCCCCTGCCCTCCCCTTCTACAAAATCCTCTGGCGAGGTGTCAAAGGTTTGATCTTCATAATATTTATTGCCCCCATTGCTGGTGCTGCCTTGCACAGGTTTTGTATTTACTTGATAGGTTGTACCCGATGTACCGATTACATAACCCCATTTCCATTGTCTGGAATCAATGAGGTATTTAAACTTATGGGGCGACAATCCCTTCGTATTCCAAAAAACGGTTTCTGTTGTGGTGTACATGTGGCGCAAATCTTTTGGGCCATAAGGTCTGAAACTGGCATCTAAATAGTCTCCATCAGACACAAATCCATCAATCAAATTTGCCATACTAAGCCACATGTGAAAATCGGTTGCATACCTCGGTTTTTTGGATTTACAATGGAACAACACATTGCCATTGCTGCTCATTTCTTTGAAATCGTAATTGTGCCGACCATCTTCCGCATAGCAATCTTTTAGTAAACAATCATTTCCTTCGAGGGTGTACATATAGCCATTTCCTCCGCCGCCTTCATATTGGCTTTTTTGGAAATTACAGGAATCAACGGTAATAAATCTTGATTCGGTAATGAGAAAACAATTAGAAAGGGTGTGATAATCATCATTATTTTCTTTAGGTCGGTAAGTAGCTACTTGTTTTACCCAACAATTCATTGCATATTTAAACCTAATTAAATGCGAAGCATGTACTTCATAAGGACCAGTTCCTGCTGTGTTAAAAGCATTATCATCGATCCATAACTCACTTTTCTCGTTTTGTACATTCCCAATCGACAAATTTTCTATGCCGCATTCCTCTAATTGCTGACCAATTTTAAAAACCCTTGCATTATCCCTTTGCTTTAGAAAATATCGAGTAGGCACATCTATTTCAATGGTATTGTTCTTTGAATTGACACCTGTGATAGACCTACAAAACCGAACGCCACGAATTTTACTACTCCATTGACCTGCTGATTTATGTTCTTGAATGAACTCATCTGTGCAATCTGTCATTACAACAACTACATCACCTTTTTTAAATGAAGCGGCATTAGTAACGCTTAATTGTTGGGTTGGCAGTGAAACGTCTGATGCAAGTGGAACGGCTTTTTCTAATGGTTTTATCCATTCACCACCATTAGGTTCAAAACTGATACAAACCTTAGAACGGATATTGGTAGTTACATTTTTGATGAAACTTTTATCTGAACCGGCACCTCTTAAAACAATGTTGTTGGTGGAAATTCTAATAGCAAACTTTTTATCAATAGGCACAGAGACCATGTATTCTCCCGCAGGGAAAAAAATAACGCCGCCACCTTTTTTACTTGCATCATCGATGGCCTGTTGAATTTGGTTGGTAACATCTGTCTTGCCAGTATTATCCGCTTCATAAGGCGGCTTGGTTATGTCAATGATATGCTTAGATATATTGGGTAATGCAACCAATCCACTATGATAACCCGCATAAGAAAAGTCGTGCAAAAACCTACCCGCTGTATCTGTAAACCCTGGTTTCCAATCCTCGGGATACAATGCACTTCGCCATGTTTGCGCAATTGTTACTTGTGCAACAAGGAGAAGTAGAAAGAAGGAAATGATTGCTTTAAAATGAGCTATGGAACGCATGAAATTTTATTTAAAATGGGTGAATGTAAGTTTCCACCCATTGGAGGAACGAAAATAGTAAACCCCAGTAGGAAGGGTAGCGACATTCAATTGAGTTGCATTGATAACACCTTTCTTCATCAGCATTCCCGATGTGTTGGTGATGAAATAGGTGGAATTTTTAGTTGTATTAATGGCATCTTTTATCAGGATTTGTTTGGCTTGTGGGTCATAGATTACTTGCTCTTTCGATACATAATTAATGGTAACCAAACTGCTGAAATGAATTGCGCCATCTTTTTCGACTATTCGCAAGCGATAAACATTTTTCTCTGATAATTGAACATCTGTCCAGCCATAGCTTGCTTTCGATTGATTGCGAATTATCTTAATTGTGTCTTTAGATGCCCATTCGTTGTTTTCCTGCAACTTCTCTACGATATAATACAAGGCATCTTCTTCGTTGGTAGCCGACCATTGCAAAAGAATTCGATTTTCCTCCTTATTACCTCTAAAAGAAATTAAACGAACTGGTAAGGGTAGGTTAAAAGGAATAGTGGTTAAAAAGATGGTATCCTCTGTTGTACTATTGGAAAAATGATACCTTACATTACCTGATTTAATATAATAATCCGCATCCATTATTTCACTTCCTGTGGGTTGTGTATTAGCATTGCTGTACTTAGGCGTGAAATTATACCGTTGATAAGAAAGACCCCCATTAAAGGTTCTTAGTAGATAATTAAATTCAGGAATAAAAAACAGGGTTTCTCCATTGGGTCGTGAATACAATTTCCTACCTGCATAAGTACCTCCTGGTGCAAATAATTGCCAAGCTCTACCATTCCAAAAAACAATTCTACTACCATCTCCAGCACTATTCCAAGAAATGATGGGCTTGTTGGTATCAAATGCACCAATATGACAACCAGCACCTATATCTGCTTGTGTCCGAGAAATAACAACGGTCATGGAGTCAGGTCCCATTGGCAATGCACCAATAGTAGTACCATTTATTCTTCTAAAGGTATTTCCTCCATCATCAGAATAAGCATACAATACATGGGTATTGGCTCCAGCAGCACCTGTGGTAGGCTGATTGATTAAATTACAAACAAGGTGCATCCTATTGTTATTATCAAAGAACAAACGAATGCTTGGCTGTTGATAATGACCAGGTGTTGTAATTCCAGTAGTTGTATTGAATGTTCCTGCCCCTCCCATATTTACCCAAACAACAGTTTTGTCCAAACCATGATTAGTACCACCGAGCATGGTAAATACTTTGGTGACAGCGTTATATCTTATGATTCCTCCACCGCTTGAACCAGGCGTTGATAGATTAGGGGCGGGTTTTACCTTGTGCCGAAAGGTGATATACAAGTCATCATTTTTATCCTTAAAAAAACTGGGATAAGTAATCAAAAATCCCGGTGGCGTTACCATTTCAAAATTGGATGGATTAATATTAAAAGGATTTAAGGAGCGGTAGTACACCCAGTTTTGATTATGCATATCGGCTGCTACATGGACATAGCCTAATTTATCCAACACGATGGACGGTCTAACGTGGAATTTATTGATTTGCATGTTATTGCGCAATATGACCTCCGTATTTACATTGGTTGCAATCGTAATCTTAGACACTCTTAAATTCTGGTTCTCATCCATCCAAGCCGAATAAATATCGCCGTTTGGTGCTGTGGAGATGGAGGTATATGAACCACCAGCATTTGCTTCATGACACCGTTTACTATAATGCGTTATTCGTGTTTGCGATACTGCTTTAGTAAACCAAAATAAAACCAATACATAAAAAACTAACTTCAAACTTTTCATAAGAATTATTTCATTTAAAAATCAGAAATTAAAACCTACCAACTGAGTAATCCCCTTTTGTTTTATTTCACATTGATTGTTATTGATTTTAAATGTATCCTTCCCAACGCTCAATATTCCATCTTTAAAATAAACCTCGGGTACTGTTTGCGAAAACTTATATGGAAACAAAACAGCAAAATACATCATAGCCTTGCTTTTGCTTGTGTTAGAAGCTGCTAACTCTATTGAGGTGCCTAATTTACCTTCATTAACCCCACCAGGACTGTAATCACGCGTAACTCCATGCATGTAACCAGAAGCAGTGTCAACGGACATGCTTTGATTGGAAAAGAGGTAAACATTCAAATTTGCCAATGGACGATTGAATTGCCAATGATGATTGGATTGTTTCTTCATCACGCCTTT
This sequence comes from Chitinophagaceae bacterium, assembly GCA_027486835.1. Classification (GTDB taxonomy): domain Bacteria; phylum Bacteroidota; class Bacteroidia; order Chitinophagales; family Chitinophagaceae; genus Parasediminibacterium. Next base: position 6,304 of record JAIXOJ010000218.1, on the reverse strand, counting down.
TTCATCCCGATTGTTCAAATGAATGCGCCAAGTGTATTTATGACTACTATCGGCAGCTTCCAATTTGTCAATCATAACAAAATAGCCCGGGTCTTTCACAAAAATGATGGCACGCTGGGCATGGTTCATTTTTGTTGGATAAGCTTTTGCTGCTTCATTTACCAACACATCTGCTATTTTGCTTGAATTAGATAGGGTTATTTCTGCTTTGGGAGTGCCTTCTTTCCAAAATGCAGCGTTGTCTATTTTTATAAAGTGGTAATTCCCGTTTCCTGGAAACAATTGGTTGCAATCGTCGATGGATATGGTATTTGCGGAACGTGTGTTTCTGTCCCATAAATAATAAAGTGGGCTTCGATAGGATGCCGCTCCCGGTGAAACAATAAAATATTCACCGTAAGCACCCATACCAATTGAATTGAGTTCGGGACGTTGGTGGCTAAACTCAACACGAGACCCATTACCCGTTCTTAGTCCTAACACTATACCATTGTTTTGCCAAGTAGAGCGAATAAAGCAATCGCCATTATTGAAGGAGTTTATAGTGGGAAGCTTTAATGCTTCGGGTGAAATGGCTTTAGGCAAATCTTTGGTATTGGAAAAAAGTAACAATAATTCTTTCAAATCCAACTTGGAATTAAATTTATTCATTAGCCAAACCGCTAACCCATCTTGATACAAACTGGCAAGCAACACATTAACGGTTTGTTTAGGCGGGCTTAAAAATGTGCCATCGGAATAGCTGTTATCTCCAAAATGGATTAGGTTGGGTTGTAAGTTTCCTTTTACATCGGTAAAGAAAAAGTAGGGATATACTTTCCAAATTGCTGAATTACGTAACCCCGATTTACTAAATATCTTTTCTCTTTCCGTTTCGGTCATACACAAAACAGCGGGTAATAATGAGCTGATAGGGTAGTTAAAATATCCAGGACCTTCTCCATAACTACCGTCAGATTCCAGTGAATTGTCCAAATACCCTACCATTATTTTTTGCGCATTGTCCCTTCCTACCGTGTCATTCAAAAATTTTGACGCAACAAAAGCACCAGCACTAATTACTGCTGTAAAATTGTTTTTGCCAGGTTTATCCAACCAGTTTAAACAGGGTTGTAATCCTTTCCATCTTAATGAATCAGAAACTTGTTTCTTTTCTTCAATGCTTAATAACCCTTCCATTAAATGTAAGGATGCAGCAATCGTATTACAGAGAGAGGCGGTTTCAATCATACCCAATGGTTTCTCCTTATCATATCCTCTCAATTCGGCATGTAGCCAAAAATCAATCGGAAGTTTGGCTATTTGCAATACATGTTGTTGGATAAATCGTCCTAAAACTTTGTTTTGGGTGAAATAATATATCAAAGCCAACTCATCTAATTGTTCAACTGCATAGATATACCGTTTAGCCCCCATCCCACCGCGTTTAAAATCCCATTGGTTTAGTATTGCAACTGTTTCTTTTATCTTGTTGGTCCACAATTGTTTCCCATTTTCATTTTGTTGAAAATAATCGCCTAATCTGATGAGTGATTGCCTGTTCCAAAATATTTGGTTGGAAGTAGAATTGCTTTTGTAGTAATCGTTCAGCTTTAAATCATCGGCAGTAACATCCATAATTTCAGTTGGTCTTTTGATGCGCTGATTATCATAAACAACAGCACTCTTTTGTGCCTTTGTTATGCTTGAAATCAAAAGGAAACAGCATACAATGGATGCAAAGTGAAATTTCATCAACTATTTTTTAATTTCAGAGATGGTTTTGATATTGCTTTTATTATACACTTTCAGATTGCGAAACAACAATTTTGAGTGAAGCATTAAACGGATGGCAATATGACCCGTGTTTAAAACAGGTCCATGATTCGAGAAGCCATTATCTGTTGTTTCCACCATCAATTTACCATCCATCAATCCCATTATATGATTACCCCTTTGAATCAATTGAAGTTTGTGCCATTTGTCTGATTCCAATTTTCCAGTATCGCAACCGTAAGAAAGGCGATAATTCCAAGGATTTTTTACTAAAATGGAAGTAGCCACATCATTGCGTACATCCACCATGTCTCTATAATACTCCCATTGATAATTTCTGATATCTTCTCCATGTACCATAGTCATTTTTCCAGAAGTTCTTAGGGGATAGTCCCTCATAAAATCTTCCCTGTTCATGGCAGAAGCCTGGGTCATTAACAAACTTAATCCGCCTCTCCTAAGAATTTTGAATTCATATTCTACATACAAATCACCTTCATAAGGTTGCCATAGCCAGATATACATTTGTTTGGGAGTTCTTGAACCTGTATAAATTGAGTCTATAGTTTCTGCTAACAAGCCATCTTTAGTAATCGCCGTTTGTACAGGAAGCCCTTGAATGTAAAAACTGTCTAAATCAGAAGATTGGGTCAAGGTTAAGTCGGTTTTCTTAGTCCAGCTTTTATCAGGAAAAAAATCAACTGTTTTACGAACCCGCTCGCCGTAAGTGTATTTCAACTTATCGTCATAGGTTTTATCATAATCGGTTACTTCCTTCCTATATTTTGAATAAGCCTGCTGAACGGTAAGTGGCTCATCGAAAAATTCAATGCTGTTATAACAATACAATGGTAGCCCTAAATAGAGTGATTTGCCAACAGAATCCCTATAAAATTTATCAGGATAATAGGTATCACTTGAACCCACTTTTACGCCATTTGCAAAAATGGTGTATTCCCTTTTATCGTGATCCCAATTCAAAACCAGTTGGTACCAACGTTCTTTATCCCAAAAGAAATGGCCTGTAACTGCTTTTGCTTTGTGTGGGAAATTGAATGCTTCATCATAAAAAATTCCTTTGGCAAATAATGCATGTAATTGTGGGGAACGGCCCTGCCACCAAGTAAACTTGAAATTGGAGTTCTTATAATCTTGATAATTGGGATTATCGCTCAAAAGAACATAGTTGAGTATATCAGGATTATTCAGAAACATCGTTGGTCTATCCGGGAAATTGGAAATATCCTCTAAAGGAGCAACCCATAATGCCAAACTACCTTTTTTATTGTTCAGGTTGTGCTGCTTCAATTCCAAGGCACTTTTTATTCCAACCATATTAATGGCTTGTTTCCCATTAATGGATACTATCCGAGCATTGCCATTCAATTTGACTTTAGAAGATTCACTGTTGATATTGCTTAGATTGTATGCAATAATTGGCTTTGGTGCTGTTTGAGCGGCTATCCCATACATGTTTGAAAGGGAAATAGCTAATAGTGCGATTTTTAACGAATTCATTTTACTCATACATTAATTTAATTTATACTAATCTTGATTGCGATTTGGTTATTGAGACATATTGTATAAAACCCTTTTGGAATGGCTTCAGTAGAGATGAGTTGATTCGATTTGTTTATTTTACCCTTGTACACAATTCTTCCTACCGCATCATGAATGACATAATCAGTACCCAACAGCTTAGGGTTATTGATCAATAAAGTGGGGTTGCTTCCTCTTTTACAAGGATTAGGATAAACAACAGCAGATTTTGGCTCAGCTAAATTGTCCATCACCTGAATCACTTTAGCGTAATAACTACTTCCATCTTTGTCAACCAACAACAATCTGTAGGTGTTTTTCGCAATTATATTTTCATCAATGAAACTATAATTCCTTAGTGCTTGAGTGTTATCAAAGTTTTGAATCACTCCCAAATCATTCCAAGCATTATTGGAGACATCCAACTTTTGCACTACTATTTTTTCTGAGTTTTTATCTGTCCATGCTTGAATACTCAACACAATTTTATTGCTTTCTTTCTTACCTGTAAAGCTGACAACTTTGATGGGCAATGGGCTTGAAGTTGGGGTATTTATAGTGGCGGTATAATAAGTATAGTTGGTTAGGTTACTACTCATACTGTTGTATCGCATATTACCTGATTTAATAAAATAATCAGCATCCAATATTCTACCACTTTGCCCGCTGACTGTTGGAGTGATATTATATCTTATATAGGTAAGTCCTTTGTTCCTGGTAAAATAATAATAATTGCTTGCATCTACCCAGAAAATGCTTTCTCCGTTCCTTCTTGAAAAAATATCATTTTGCCCAATGGTATTTATACCTCCAGGCGTAATAACCTCCCAACTACTTCCATTCCATTTCCGAATTCTTGACCTAAGTCCATCGCTATTCGGTATCCTATAGCTATAAGAAATGACCGGGGTGGCTGAATCAAATGCTCCGATAGAAGGCACCGCATTGATAATTCCAGGACTTACGGCCTCTACAACACTCATATTTATAGGATTCATTGGAAGGGAGGTAATAGCGGCACCATCAACTCTTTTAAAACTTATTCCCCCATTATCAGAATAGGCATATAAAACATGTGTATTATGAAAAGCAGTACCCGTTGTAGCTTCATTTATTATGGTACAAGCCAAGTGCATCCGATTGGTTTTATCAAAAAACAATTGAATGCCAAATTGCTGATAATGGCTTGGGGTTGTTAAGCCTGTACTAGGATTAAATGTACCAGCACCGCCATTGTTTACCCAAACTACGGTCTTTTCCAAGCCATGATTAGTGCCTCCCAACATAGTAAACGACTTGTTTAATGTGCTGTACTTCATAATTCCCCCACCTCGGGAACCTACGGTGCTATTGGGCTTAGTTTGTTGACGAAATGTGATGTATAAGGAATCATTCTTATCCTTAAAGAAGTTAACGTAGGTTATTCCAAAGCCTGGCGGGAATACTTGCAGGAATCCTCCTAAGATATTGTATGGCAATAAAGACCTGTAATATACCCAAGGTTGGGTGTGCATGTCGCCAGTTACATGAATGAATCCTGTATTATCAATTACTATGGACGGGCGAACGTGATACTGATTGATTTGAATATTAGTCCTAACAATGATGGAATCTTTTGTCCCATTGGTTTTAATTCTCAATACCTTAAAATTCCGTCCAACATCCACCCAAGCTGTATAAATATCTCCATTTGGTGCTGTTGTAATTGAAGTGTATTGACCACCCGCATTGATGGAATCGCAAGGTGTTTGATAATGTGTTATCCGTGTTTGTGAAAAAACATGGGTGTAGCAAAATAAAACCGATACATAAAAAACTAATTTCAGACTGTTCATAGTATTACTATTTATAAATCAAGCTCAAATAATAAAGGCGTTCTTTTGTGGATGCGCGAGCCATTTGTTGTAGATTATTAAAATGTATCGCTTAAAGCTTCGTCTCAACCTTTATAAGGTTTTGAAACCCTATAAAGGTTTGCGGATGTTTATTATTTTTCAACCTCATCCTTATTTATTCCTTCACCAACTTTTTTCGTTCTTGTTTTCCATTCTGCCTTTCAATAAATACAGTATAGATACCTTTTGCTACATCAGACATCTCAATAGACATACTTGAAATGCCTTCTTTCCTTTGGCTTTTTATCACCTTGCCCATGGCATCCACAATTGTTACAGATAATATGCCTTTGCCCTGCAGATACAATACACTTTGTGTTGGGTTTGGAAATACTTGGGTTGTAATATCATCTATGTTTCTGCGAATTGATACGACTTTGCTATATACTCTTTCTCCTGTTTTCCCCACTGCTATAACTCTATAAAATACCGTTGCAGGCATTGGCAAATGACTGTCGGTAAACTGATAAGAATTGCTGGTTAATGCCGCTTTGCTCACCTTACCAATGGAATCATAAGTCGGGTTATTTGATTGGCGTTCTACTAAGAAATATTTTACAGCTTTACTATCTGTAATTGACCAATTGATTACCCCTGTATTGTTTATTTCTTTTGCTTGTATATCGCCATATAGTATTGGCAAGGTGGTGGGTTTGTGTATTATGAAAACAAATCTATTGCTGCCAGCACTATTGGTATCGTTCGTGATAGTGAAAAAATATGCAGCATTGGTTGGCATATTCTGTTCCGTTCCCAAGAATTTATCTTTTAGTGTGAACGTAGTGCCAGCATCAAAACCAGTATTTTCTTTCATTTTGATGCTAAACGAACCTATTTGAGTGCTTTTTAGAAGTAGAAAAATGGTGTCTCTCCTTTCATTGATATTTCTCGTTGCAATAGCTAATGGAACGCCCGCTTTCATGCTTGCCAAGTTTTGATTACCTCCCCCCAGGGTCACTGCATCCCAATCTTTATTGTACTGTTTTGAACCATGCCCATTGTAACGCAACACACATTCATCTAACATGCCATTTGCAGTATCAAATAAACCCAATCGAAGTATTTGATTATTGCTTGTGCCAAAGTATTGGAAGTTGGGTACTACTGAATCTATT
>JAIXOJ010000009.1 GCA_027486835.1 Chitinophagaceae bacterium | reverse complement strand
CCATGTATATGATTTGGCATTACAATATGTTCATGCAAAACAACATTCGGAAAATGTTTGGGAATTTGCAACCAACATTCATTCGCAATTTTTCCTGCATCATTCAATTGCATTATTGGCGAATGATTATTGGGGGTATTGTCATTGGGCGAAAAATTATTGGGCGAAAAATTTTTCGCCCCTACGATTTGCCCGAATAAACACGCCCTATCCTGACAACAAATCGTAATGAAATATAAACCCTCCTGTGAATAATCATACCCTTTTAATCGGATTGACCTTCGGTGGTGGATGTTAGGATTGTATTTTGATTGATGTTCCATAATTTAAATTTTTGCTTTTGCCTGAATTGCATATTAGCTTTCCACAATTATTTTCAAACTATTTTTTTAATCAATTTTGGTGTACAAGTAGGGGCGGACATATGTGTCCGCACAAATCCGCGATTAATGCCTGATGTTATTTGGGCGAACACGCAGATCAACCCGCTACGTTATTTACATAAAAATGAAAATGGTTGGGAGTTAAAATCATTTCGTGGTATTAAATAATCAAAAAATTATTTTCCAAATCAGTATACCATTTCGCATTCATCCCCCCCAAAAAAAATCTCCCTACACCCCCGCAGGCGGAGTAGGATCATCGCCTTTTCTAGGTTTAGAAGGCGGATCTATTTTGCGACGAGCAATGAGGTACAATTGATAGAAATCGGGGTTGGTTTCGGCAATATTAGCGAGCATAGCATCGTCTAAATTTTTTAACTCTTGGGTGAGTTGTTTAAAGTAGTCACTTAAATCTTTGGTTAGCTTGATTTGGGTATTACTAGTCCCCTGTTGGGTATCGTCTTTTTTATCAAGAGTGGTAAGCAAATCGGCTAGTTCATCATTGTTAGCAGGGGTTACACCACAAGCGGCTGCTTTGCCATCTTTTTCTAAAAGCCTAGACTCAGTTAATACCCAAGTAGCACGATCAACAATGGCTTGTTCTCCACCAATGGCAAAATCTCTTTTGGTAAAACTGGCTTCGGCGGCAAGTTTGGTATTGTTGAGTACTTTGGCTAATTGTTTCAGTCTAATAGAAGCTTTGTGTCCTTTTATAATCAAAGGTTTTAGCGTTTCTTGTTTGTCTTTGGTTGCACCACCTTTTTTACCACCTTTTTTGCCACTGGCGGCTTTCATGTTTTTTTCAAGATTAAGCAAGTTATCTAACGTTAATACAATCATGATAAACGCAGACCAAATGGTTTTTGTGTCTGGTGCAAACGTGGCTAACACGTTATTTAACATCTTAAATCGGCTGGACTGATACTTGGTCATAACAGAAGTTTTATGTTCAATTATTATTGGTTGCACAAAACTATTTATTTTTTTGAATGGGCATTAATTGGTATCCTTAAAAATGTTGTTCTTGCCAAAAAAATCGGTAAATATGTATTTTATGGCGGTTAAAATTCTTGTCACGATAAGGTCAAGCGTTTGCAATCGTGTTCGATGGGGTAAGATGAGGTGGTATTTGGTATTATGTAATAGCCGTTATTTGCTGGGTTATGAGTGCATATGTTGCATTTTTTGGAAAAGAATGGTGTATTGTAATAATACTATTATAAACTTGTACAACAGCATTATCTTGATATTACCATGAATGCAATCTTGAAAATGCATTATTTATTTGCCTGTCTGAATAGCTTAATTAGTATTCAAAAAGTAAAAGGCAGATTTATTTATTTCATGAACATGATAGCAGAATTAAGCTTTTCTTTTTTTTCCTTCAAATACTCTGTACATACGCTTTACCAATCTTTTGTATTCAGGATTTGCGTTTGGTCAATTTGGCAGATTTAGCGGTAATAGGCGGGTATTTTGGTCGGAATTGGCATTTTGGCGTATCTTTTCCACTATAAATCCTCTTTTTTTGACATTATGTCGTGTGGATTATTTTAATCATCATGCGTGGAATTTATTTTGACATACGTAGTTTCTATTTTCACTCACGTAGCTATCATTTTCACCCTCGTAGTTTCTATTTTCACGCACGCAGTTTCTATTTTCACGCACGCAGTTTTCATTTTCACCCTCGTAGTTTCCATTTTCACACTCATAGCTGACATTTTGTCACACGCAGATGGTATTTTCACGCACGTAGATTTCATTTTCACACTCGCAGCTGGCATTTTCACGCTCATAGATTCCATTTTCACACACGCAGATTTCATTTTCACGCACGTAGATTCCATTTTCACACACGCAGATTCCATTTTCACACACGCAGTTGGCATTTTCACGCACGTAGTTGGCATTTTCACACACGTAGATTCCATTTTCACACACGCAGTTGGCATTTTCATACACGTAGATTCCATTTTCACACACACAAGTGGCATTTTTATGCGTAGGTATTTCATTTTCAGATAAATATTTGGCATTTACTTGTTTATAGTTTCCTTTTTATCCCGAACAGTTGTCTCTTGCACCCATACACTTGATTTTTCTTTACCTCTTTAAGTTGTAGTCTTTGGTGTACAAATCCATTCTAGTGGCTATTGCAAACTACAGATTTGAATAAACATCCCCCCCAACAAAAAGGCCGCATCCAAACTTAATTGGGGCGGCCTTTGAGCGCGTTTAGGGAACGCTATGTCAGCATTTTTTAAAGGGTGGGTTGACTAATTTAGTCTTTAACAAACGGTACGCTGCTGCTCGTATCGCCATCTTTTATTACCAACAAGTAGGTGCCTTTAGCAAGACTTTGCACATTCAAGCGAAGCGTAGTTGTATTAGGCGCAACGGTTATTGTTTGAACCAATTGACCTTTTAAATTTAGCACTTGCAATTGAGCCGCTGAAGCACGATTGCCGCCTAACACTACCGTCATTTGTTGTTTTACCGGATTAGGGTAGAACGAAAGGGCTTCTATTTTTTTAGCACCAAAATCTATCGTAACAATACCAGAATAACTGAACTTTCCGTTTTTGTCGGTTTGTAGCAAACGGTAATAGTTGGTTGCACCCATTATTGGGGTTCTGTCTTCAAAGCTATAGGTAGTGGCTTGGTTAGTATTGCCTTTGCTAGCCACAAAACCAATGGTTGACCATTCGCCAATTGCTGTTTTCCATTGAATTTGGAAACCTACATTGTCTTGTTCGAATGCAGTGGTAAATTTCAACACAGCAGCATTACCCACTTTGGCAGCAGCAAAACTGCTAAGACTAATTGGTAATGGTGTGTTAGCCCAGAAATAGATATTGTCAATAAACACCGTACTACCAGCAATGCCCACCATTTTCAATTGACCAATATTAGCCAAATTGATGGTGTTGAATTTAGTCAAAAGAATATCAAAACTGTTCCAACCTGTGGTAGTAGGAGTGAGGGTAACGTTTTGTTCCATCACGGTAGGTGTGGTATTGATAAGAAACACATCAAATGAGGTACAGTCTGGTGTCCAAATATCAATATGCAAGTTGGTTGCTTTGGAGGCATTTAAGCTACTGGCCAATTGAATGCCTTGGTAATTGAAGTTATTGTAAACCATCGTGTTGTTGCCTACAATAGTATCATAAGCTACTCCAGTGGTTTGACCCCAGTTAGGATAAAAATCAGTACCCGCTACGTTGCTATAGCTATCGCTAAAAAGCGAAATCACATTAGCAGCAGGTTGCGTTGGCACTGGTGCAGCAGTGGTTGGAGGAGGGAAAGTAACAATTAAAGCAGCCGTTGTGCTACCGCTAATGTAGCCACCTGCGGCAGCTTGGGTAGCCGTAATGATGGAAGTTCCTGCCCCTACAATGGTTACCATGTTGCCGCTAATGGTGGCTACTTTGGTATTGCCGCTGGTATAGGTAAACGCACCTGTGCTATTGCTAGTAGGAGTAGTTAAAGCAAAAGGTGCATCGCCTACTTTTTTAGCTGGAATAGTAAACCCAGTAATGGTAGGTGTAGCAGATGATTTCCAGAAATAAAGGTTGTCTAAATACACTTTACAGCCCGATGGACTAGCTACTAATTTAATTTGGCCAATATTATTAAGCGCAATATTGGTGTAACTAGATAAGGGTATATCGTAGCTATTCCAACCAGATGCAGTAGGCGTAATGGTATAGCTCTGCTCAATGGTAGAAGGGCTGGTATTGATCAAGTAAACAATAAACTCTGTGCAATTACTAGTCCAAATATCCACATGTAAACTGGTCATACTGGCAGCATTTACTGCGCTTGCAAACTGAATACCTTGATAGTTCATGTTGCTATACACTTTGGTGGTATTTCCTGCAATAGCGGTATCTGCTACTTGCGTATTTTGTCCCCAATTAGGGAAGAAATCTGTACCTGCTACATCGGTATAGGCATTGCTAAACAAGCTCACTACGTCAGATGCGTTTCTTGCAGGTGGAGTAGGGGCTGCGGTGGTTGGGCCGGTGCTGCCTGTGGTTCCGCCGGTCACTACAAAAGTGGTGATAGCCGTACCTGCACCAAAACTTCCTGCAGCAGCTTGAGTTGCAGTAATTACAGAGGAGCCTGCGCCTACTACTGTGATGATATTACCGCTAATGGTTGCTACGCTCTTATTAGCACTGGTGTAGGTAAAAGCACCCGTACTATTACTAGTTGGTGTGGTAATGGCAAAAGGTGCATCACCCACTTTTTTAGAAGGAATGCTAAATCCAGTAATGGTAGGTGCATTTGCGCCACCGCCGCCTTTCCAGAAATAGATATTGTCTAGATACACTACGCTAGTTCCGGCAGGTGTACCTACTAATTTTAACTGTCCAATGTTGTTCAGCGCAATCGTGTTGTACTTAGATAGTAGTATATCAAAGCTATTCCATCCAGCAAGAGTAGGAGTTATAGTAACGCTTTGTTCAACGGTAGAAGTACCTGTATTAATCAAGAAAACATCAAAAGCAGTACAATTAGGCGTCCAAAGATCTAAGTGTAAATTGGTCATTCCTGTTGCATTTACCGCAGAAGCAAACTGTACGCCTTGATAGTTGAGGTTATCGTATTTCTTGGTGTTGTTACCTGCAATCATAATATCTGTAACTACGGTTGATTGTCCCCAATTAGGAAACCAATCAGTTCCAGCTACATTGGTATATGCATCGCTAAACAACGATAACACATTGGCAGCAGTAGCTGTGGGTGTAGGTGCAGCCGTGGTAGGTGAAGGGAACGATACTACTAATGTAGCAGTAGTAGTTCCACTTACAAATGCACCTGCAGCAGCTTGGGTAGCTGTAATAATAGATGTACCGCCGCCTTTTATAGTAACCGTTTTGCCACTGATAGTAGCCACACTGGTGTTACTACTGGTATAGGTAAATGCTCCAGTACTATTACTAGTGGGGTCAGTAAGGGTAAAAGGCGCATCACCCACCATTTTGGCAGGTACGCTAAAACCAGTAATGGTAGGCACATTAGATGCTTTCCAGAAATAGATATTGTCTAAATAAACCGTGCTACTACCAGAGGGAGTGGCCACGAGTTTAAATTGGCCAATGTTGTTCAGTGCAATATTGCTGTATTTAGATAAAGCAATATCAAAACTGTTCCAACCAGCCAGTGTGGGTGTAAGTGTTACACTTTGTTCTATTGTGGTAGGGCTTGTGTTTATTAAATACACATCAAAAGCGGTGCAATTAGAGGTCCACAAATCAATGTGGAGGTTCGTCATAGATGATGCGTTCACTGCCGAAGCAAATTGAACACCTTGGTAGTTCATCGTTGCATACTTCTTTGTAGCATTACCCGCAATGGTTACATCTGATACCACAGTGGTTTGTCCCCAATTGGGAAAGAAGTCGGTGCCCGCTACATTAGTATAGGCATCACTAAAAATAGACACCACATTCGTAGCCGTTCTGGTGGGCGGTGTGGGTGCCGAAATGGTGGGTTGGGCAAAAGCTCCTGCAAAGAGGAGGGCAAAAAAAGCAAGTAGAAAATACTGTTTTTTCATTTTCATGTTTTAAAAAGTAAAGTAAATTGGTGAACAATCTACTGCACCCGACAAAGCATCTTTTAGCTCAATGGCAAACGATCGTTAGGCGTTTTTTTGGGTTGCATTTGTGCAGTGGCAATCGATTGTTGTAAAAGTATCGTTGTTTGCTATCCAATAAAATGATAAAACACGTCAACACTACTACCCGCAGAAAATAGTCTGTATTCTATGGTTAAATCACTACATCATTGCTACATCATACCCCAAAAGAGCTACTACACCTAGTGTTTACGTGGTCTCGCTGCGAGGGTTGCTTGTAGTAATCAAGCTTTTATGTTGTTGTAAGCAAGATCCCTTTTGTTGGTATCGTTACATGCTTGTTTAGAACTTCCGCTTGCTGTAATTGGCTTGGTAATAAATGAAGTATATTACTTCACTAGATTACTAAAGGATGTTTTGAGTGGCGGAAAAAGCATTAAGGAGCTTTATCAGGTAAATGAATAAGTGAGGTAAGATTTATTGAGTGAAGCTACATTTTCTGATACGATTTAAAGCCATTTTGTAAAAGGAAACAGGCTTAAAATATGGTGGTGTGAGCCGACTTGTATATTAAAAAATGGAAGTGAAATGCATCAGCTCATCATACTGAATGGCAGAAAGAAAGTTTTGTCAAACGATTTTCCGCATTTCTCCCCCTATATTAGCCCTGTTTTCTTGATAAATCGAATCCGATGAGCATGTTTGATTTCTACATTAACGAGGCCGAATCCTGTTTTAATGCAGGAGACTATCACAAGTCGCTGTCTTTTGCCCTAGAGGCGCTTGGCATTGATCGAGTGAATACAACCGCCAATTTGCTGGTGGGGGTATCGTATCACTGCACTGGCAACCATTCAAAAGCGGTTGCACACCTAGAAAAATGCCTCGCCGAAGTGCGCTCTCGAGAAAATATATGGGGGCTATACGCAAAATCACTGTTTTTGATTCAAGCGGATGAACAAGGCGGTAAAGAATACGAAAAGGCGCTTAAAAAATATCCGAATAGTGTGCAGTTATTACATGAATACGGTTTTTTTCTTTGCAAAGCCGGTCGTTTTAAAAAAGCCATCAATCGCCTAGAAAAAGCCCTTGCTTTAGATGAGGGTAGAGATGATTTGATGCAGATATTGGGTACGTGTTATTTCAACCTCAAAAAATATGAAAAGGCAGAATCCCTGTTGGAATCGGCATTGGAACTAAATCCGGAAAATCATTTTGCCGCACATGTGTTAGGACATATTTACTTCAACATAGGTAATCACGAAAAAGCCATTGGCTGCTATTCAAGGGTATTGTTTTATGATGCATCCAATACTAAAGCCCTCTACGATAGGTTATTGTCGCGCGTATGTTTTAAAGATAGTGAGGGAAACATTCATAATCCTGAAGCTGCGCAAAAGGATGCCAATCAGTTATTGCCCCATATTGATGATTTTATCAAGCTCACCAGCAAAGAGGGGAAGCCACTCACCATCGTGGAAATAAAAATCAATACAACAGGCGGTATTGAATTTAGGGTAACCCAATAAACCTTCTTAGCCTGAAAGGTTACACATGTTGCTGATTGGAATGATATAAAGGAGGTATGAGCATCCATGCTGTATTTTATCCTAGACGCTGCATCGATTACACGGTACACTTAAACCTCACGACATACAATTTAATGAATGCTGTTAGGCAGTCGTTTGATAAACAAAAATCCCCGCAAAACATGGAAAGTTTTGCGGGGATTTTTATAGTTGCAAGAAACAACGAGTGGATAATTGAGTAGATTGATCTTTTACAGCTTTAAATCCATTGCTTCCAATGCAGTATGAATTTGCGCCAATTCTGTTTCATTTAAAGTGAACGATACTGCTTTCACATTATCCAACATTTGTATTGCGTTGCGTGCGCCTACCAACACAGAAGTAATCCCCGGTTGTAGCATCGTCCAATTGATGGTGAGCTGCGCTAATGAAATACCTCGTTCTAGGGCTATGGGTTCAATTTTTTCAAGCATATTCATCACTTCCTGATGGTTATGTGACTGGAAATAGGGGTTTTTAGGACGATGATCTCCCTCTCCAAATTGATGACCAGGTTTTATTTTTCCAGTGAGTAGCCCTTTATGCAAAGAAGTGTGGGGCAAAATTCCAATCCCTTTTTCCAAACAAAAAGGAATCAAATCCTTTTCAATGCCACGGTTAATCATACTGTAACCCACTTGATTCGTTGATAAAGCCGTGCATTGAATGGCTTTTTCTAAAAGCTCCACAGAAGAATTGCAAACCCCCGCTGCCCTTATTTTACCTTGTTGTTTCAAAATTTCCAAAGCCTCCATCGTTTCTTCAATGGGGGTTGTACTTTCTGGCCAGTGCATTTGGAGTAGGTCAATATAATCGGTTTGAAGGCGTTGTAAGCTTCTTTCACATTCGTCAATCACACTTTGTTTGCCATTGTACTTATACACTTTCACAGGATTGCCGTCATTATCCTGCGTGTCAAAAGTGAAATCACCCAAAGTGGTGTCCCACCTCATGCCAAATTTGGTGAGTAACTGTACTTTATCCCTTCTGCCCTTCACGGTATTCCCCACCACTTTTTCGCTGTGCCCCATACCATAAATAGGTGCAGTATCAATGGTGGTAATGCCATTATCCAAAGCAGCTTCAATAGCTTTTACCGCTTCGCCCTCGTCGGCACCGCCCCAAAACCAACCACCAATGGCAAATGCTCCATAAGTAATCGGTGAAATCTCAATTGTTGTTCCAGGTAAGAATCGTTTTTCCATACTATTTTATTATTTATTTACGATGATGAATGGTTATTGCTATTAACAAATAGAAAAAGGAAGTAGCCATTAATCAAGCATCCCTTCGATTCATCTATCGATAAATGAACCTCCATTTATTTTTTCAGCAAAGAAATCGGTCGCAACATAACTGCTTTTTTTGAACCACTGATTTTTAACTCTTGTGGCATAAAAAAGACTCCTATTACTCAGCACAGTTAAATGGGTTAGCTAGTTAATATCTAAAGTAATTGATTTTTTTATAGCAACAATCTATTTAATGGGTTCAAATTGACTTTCTTACGCTCTAGGAGTGGAGATTAATTCTATTTTTTAGTAAAGAAATTGCCTCTTTTTTGAAAAAAAAGCCATTTTGAATATTCTAGAATACTTTAAACTAAAAGTGCAATTTATTTTGTTTTTAAAAGTTCGAGGTTGTGTTGGTTTTTATTTAATAAATGATGAGTTTTCACGGTATTGAATTAAAAGTGTTTATTTGTTGCATCTTGGGGGTACAACTGATAAAAATGATGATTAAAGGATTGATAGCAGTCAGATCGGGATCTGAACGTGTCAAACAAAAGAATATTCGCTCTTTTGGTGGCAGTAATATTTTGACCATAAAAATTCAACAGCTTTTACAAATACCGAAATTGGATTCAGTTATTGTAAATTCGAATGATGATGAAATGCTCTCATTAGCTAAAAGTTTGGGTTGCGAAACAATCAAGCGTAATGATTACTTTGCATCCTCTAAGGTTTGTATGAGCGATGTTTATGAAAATATGGCAATTAGTGCTACAGCGGATATATTACTCTATGCTAATGCTACTAATCCATTAATAAGAACTGAAACAATAAATGCGGCAATTGAAGCATATTTTGAAGGTCTTGAAAAATATGACTCCCTCAACACAGCAACTATAAGAAAGGAATTTCTGTTTCAAAATAACAAACCAATCAATTACGATTTGAAAAACCAACCTAGGAGTCAAGATTTACCAGAAATATATGCACTCAATTTTGCTGTAAATATCATTTCTCGGTCGGATATGATAAAATATAAGAACATTGTTGGACATTATCCTCAGTTGTTCAAGGTCAGTAATGATGAAGCTATTGACATAGACAGTCCTTTTGACTTCGCGTATGCTGAATTTTTGTACAAAAAAAAGCAATTGGAAGTAAAGGATTCTCAAGTTGTTTAGATTGTTATTGGATTTAAAATTTGTTTTTTTTAATTAATTAAAATATTTCATGAGTCAATTTCTTCAATCTAATCCTATTTATAAGTGGATAGAACCCCAATGGCGGCAATTACCAAAAGTTGTAAAACAGTTTATTGTTAGGGCACTCATCCTCTGGATTAGCTGGTTTATTCTTAGACATACAATTATAAAATCTCGAAGTGGTGAAGTAAATATATGGTTAACAAAAGTTACAACTGAACTTACCATTAGCAGCCTCAATCAATTATACAAACCTGGCTTTTCAATGCAACTTTTTTCAGATCAGGAAGAGTTGGGGCAACAATTGATTTTGTATAACGGGGATTATGCATTAAGAATCGGCCACCCATGCAATGGATTCGACTTGTATTGTTTGTACCTAGGTTTTTTGATTTGCGCTCCCGGCAGTTTACTTAGAAAAATAGGCTTTGGTTTGTCTGGCATCTTTGCTATTTTAGTACTCAATGTGGAAAGATGTCATGGCCTTAGTTGGCTAAACCTCAATAAACCAGAATGGACAGATTTTGCTCACCATTATGCGTTTACATTCATTGTATATGCCTTCATTTTTATGCTTTGGGTTTATTTTTTAAAAAACAAAACTGATTTTGCAGACTAAAAAGTTAATTGGGGTAGGTATTCTTATCTGCGTTCTCGGAGCCGTAGGGGGATACTTATTTGAATCTCGCACATTTATACATAGGGATGGATGGTACATTCTAGGTGGGCTAAAATTGTGCATTGCTATTATAGGGTACTTATATTGGAAAACTACAGCCAAATGGGTCACATTTTTATGGATGGCTATGTACGGTTATGTTATCCTTGAGCATTTAATTCGTTACATCAATTGGGAGATAAAACAGACCCAAGCTTCCAACTGGATTAGTGATACGGGGTTGTCTCCGCTGTTATTTGTAGTTACTTTGTTTGTTTACAAGCTTTCTCAGGTTTACGGAAAAAAAGCAAACTCTAATTGAGCTTTGCAAATACAGCAATGCCTACAATGAAAGATGAAAGCTTCCTTCGTAGGCATTGCAGTTGTATTGTTATTGAAATTTTTAAGGTAGCGTAATCTCTCCTTTATAAACAAAAGTGGCAGGGCCACAAAGCCAAATGTTTTCAAATGTTGTTTCACCAATCTTATCAAACTCTACAGCAAGTGCACCTCCTGGTGTGGTTACTTCAATTCTGTTGTAGCCCATTTCGTTGTGAGCAAAAATGAGTGCAGCCGCAGTAACTCCAGTTCCACAACTCAAGGTTTCATTTTCAACTCCTCTCTCATAAGTACGCACTGTTATTTTGTCTTCATCAGTGATTTCTACAAAATTTACGTTAATCCCTTTTTCTGCAAAATCCTCACTGTATCTGATGGCGTGTCCTTCCTCAAAAACATTTATCTCCATAACATCAGTGCTCTGTTTCACAAAATGAGGGCTACCGGTGTTCACAATAAAATCACCATGATAATTGAGAACCTCATCAACATCTTTCATTTTTAGATACACCCATCCTTCGTTAAAATAGGCTTGGTGTTCTCCGTCAATTGCTATGAAAGTATATTTATCTTTCACAATGCCGCAATCCAAAGCAAATTGTGTTAAGCAACGTCCACCGTTGCCACACATACTGCTTTCATTGCCATCGGCATTATAATATTTCATCTCAAAGTCATATCCCTCTTTAAGGTTGAGTAGCATAAGCCCATCTGCACCGATGCCAAATTTTCTATCACACAGGTATTTAATTTCTTCCATTGAGAGAGATATATTCCCTTCTCTATTGTCCAGAATGATGAAGTCGTTTCCCGTTCCTTGGTACTTATGAAATTGAATGGTGTTAGCCATGATACGTTAAGTATAAAATTTTGTGTTTGAAAGAATATGGTGTTGGTTAAAAACTCCCAGATACATTGCCTAGGATTAAATGTTTTCAATGATAGCCAATGCTTTGGTAATTAAATTGTCCACTGCCTTAGCGCCGTCTTTACTAAATTCTTTGTTCACCCTGTTTGCTACTATGGCGTTTAGACTAATACTTTGATGACTCAAAATGCGGCTCATACCATAAATGGCACTTGTTTCCATTTCAAAATTGCTAATGAAATGATTGCCAAATCTAAAGCTGGTTAATTGATCAATTAAATACGGATTCATCAACCCCATTCTTAACACTCTACCTTGTGGACCATAAAATCCTGGGCATGTTACCGTAATGCCGTGATGAAAATCTGTCACGAAATTTTTTAGCAAAGAAGCACTGGCCGATGATACATATGGCACCACCGCACCACTCAATTGTGTGTGATTAACAAAGTGAGCATACAGTTGAAGTTCCTCTTCGTTATTGTCTAACTTGTAGTAATGTAACAAGTTATCAAGTCCTATGCAATGCGTACCAGCAACAAAGCTATCTACAGGTATATGCGCCTGAAGTGAACCAGATGTGCCAAGACGGATAATAGACAAAGAGGTCAGTTGTGGCTTGATGGTTCTTGATTTTAAATCAATGTTAGCCAAAGCGTCAAGCTCATTTAATACGATGTCAATATTATCTGGACCAATACCAGTAGAGATAACGGTGATTCTTTTTTTACCCACATAACCCGTGTGCGCCACAAATTCTCGGTGTTGTTGCTGAACTTCTACGGTGTCAAAATATTTACTTACTTCTTTTACTCTGTCTGGATCACCAACTGTAATAATTGTGTTAGCCATTTCTTCGGGCAATAAATTGATGTGATAAATGGCCCCTCTGCTATTGATAATCAACTCGCTTTCTTCAATTTTTCGCATAAATTTCAATTTTGTTCCAAAAATATAGTTTCGTTTATCAAGTTGTTCCTTTATTTTCGCACCGTTTTAAAAAATGGCTCTGTGACCGAGTGGCTAGGTAGAGCTCTGCAAAAGCTTCTACAGCGGTTCGAATCCGCTCGGAGCCTCGTTAAATTTAAAAGGACTCTAGGCGAGTCCTTTTTTTATTGCTATCATCTCAAACAAACTAGGCATTATGGCATTAGAAAATAAAAATCCTTGGACGGTACTAAACAAAGAAATCATTTACGACAATAATTGGATTAGGCTTGTCCATCATCAAGTATTAAATCCCAGTGGAGGAGAGGGGATTTATGGTAAAGTACATTTTAAAAACAAGGCCATTGGAGTAATTGCAGTTGATTCAGATGGGTTTACTTACATGGTGGGGCAATTTAGATTTACCATTAATCAATATTCTTGGGAAATTCCAGAAGGAGGCTGCCCATTAGAAGAAGCTTCGTTAGATACAGCTAAAAGAGAATTGCTAGAAGAAACCGGCCTCCAAGCTAAACGATGGACGAAATTAGGGGAGGCGTATTTGTCCAATTCTGTGAGCGACGAATTTGCAGAATATTTCTTAGCTATGGAACTAACCCAGCATGAGGCCGAACCAGAAGAAACAGAACAATTGCAAGTGAAGAAAATCCCACTCACGGAAGTATTTGAAATGGTTAATACTGGACAATTAAAGGATGCGCTCTCCGTTTTGGCTTTGCAAAAGCTAGAACTAATGTTGCTAAAAACTGAAATAGCGCTCTGATTCACAAAAGCAGCAAGCTTTAAATCCCCAAAGAATCATAGTTTAAGTATTCTGGTAAATACAATGTTCTTATACCGTCTTTAATGTATGAAAATGTAATCCTTTCTTGCTGTTGAGTGAGCAATGATCGTTTGGAATTGATTTCTCTTGTTGACGTCGTTTTGCTTTTCAAAAGGGCTTTATTTTAGCCCAAAAACAGCTTATTTTATTACACATGCCCAAAATAATATGTGAGCATACCTCAATCTTTTAAGCCGCTTAATTTTTTTACCCCCCTACCTTTGCGCCTCTTTTAAAAAAATAATATGCAGACGGATAAGAATACAGTGATAGGAATGGTGCTTTTGGGGCTTTTGTTTTTTGCCTATTTCTATTTTAGCAACCAACAGCAACAAGCACTAGCAAAAGAAAAACAACATCAAGAAGATTCACTCAATAGAATCAAGGCAATAGAGCAGAAATTAAAAGATACCGGACTCGTAAAAAAACAATACTTACAGAAAGATTCGGTTGAAAAATTGGCGGCAGCTGGAGATTTCACTACAGCTGCATTGGGTTCTGAAAGTTTCACAACTGTTGAAAATGAAGTGTTGAAAGTAACTTTTTCGAATAAAGGAGGAATAGTTAAGCAAGTTGAGTTGAAAAAATATACTTCTCATGTTGATGGTAAAACGGTGAAATTGGGGGGTAATGCTTACGATAAGTTCAATTATAACATTAATACTGGCGTCAACAATAGTAGTGCCGTATCTAATTTATACTTCCAAAATCCAGTAATCAAGACCAATAGCGATAATAGTAAAACAGTTACGTATGCCATTGCATCTAATAACGGACAAAGCATTGCGCACGAATTTGTAATAAAACCAAATAGCTACGCAATTGATTGGAACGTTGTGTTAAACGGAGCTGATAAATTATTGACCAATGGGAATCTAAATTTTCAGTGGAATTGGAAAACTTCGCAAACAGAAAAGTCATCGCTTTACGAAAGACAAATGAGCAATATCTGCTTTAGCGAAGACAAACAATTTGATTATATTTCTTCAAAGAGCGAGCGTGGTTTTGAAAAACCTGTTCAATGGGTTTCTGCTGTGCAGCAATTTTTCAATACTACCTTGATTGCAAAAAATGGGTTTAGTAATGGTTCTTTAAAATGGAAAAGAAGCACCGAGGAAGATACAACCCATACGTTGGCTACTATCGAAACTGCTTTACAATTGAAAGTACCTGTTGCAACATCAGCAATCTTACCTTTTCAGTTATACTATGGACCCAATGAGTACCACATATTAAACCAACTGAATAATGGAATGGACCAGATTATCAATCTGGGAAGAGATGTTTATTCTTTTGTTCGTCCGGTGAATATGTATGTGATTATGCCCGTTTTTGAGTTTTTTGCCAAAATTATTTCCAATTTTGGTTGGGCAATTCTGTTGCTAACGCTCTTTATACGTTTGTTTACAGCACCATTGATGTACGGAAGTTATTTGAGTGGTGCTAAAATGAAAGCACTTAGACCTGAGTTAGATACACTCAAAAAGAAATTCGGAGAAGACCAACAGGGCTTTGCCATGGAGCAAATGAAATTGTTTAGAGAAGCTGGGGTTAACCCATTGGGTGGTTGTATTCCTGCCATTTTACAGATACCTATATTCTTTGCGTTGTATAGTTTCTTCAACTCCAATATATCTCTGCGCGGTCAAAGCTTTTTGTGGAGCCACGATTTATCTTCCTACGATGTAATAGCCATGTTGCCATTCTCCATTCCTTTTGGCTTTGGCGACCATATCAGTTTGTTTACCATAACGGCTGTGCTTACAAGTTTTGCTATTTCGTTGTACAATATGGGGAATACACCTACGCAAGACAATCCTGCCATGAAGTATATGCCTTACATTTTTCCATTCATGATGTTGTTTTTCTTTAACCGATTACCATCGGCACTTACTTGGTACTATACCATTTCTAATAGTATTACTTTGCTGTTGCAGTTTGTTATTCAAAACTATATTATTGATCATGATAAGATTATGGATAAAATGAAGGAAGCTCGTTCTAAGCCAAAAGTGAAAAGCAAATGGCAAGAACGTTACTCACAAGTAATGGAAACACAAAAAAAGCTCAATGACATGAAACCCAAAAACTAGGTTCTTTCTTAATAATAATGTAAAGCCCTGCTAATAGAAAATTTAGCAGGGCTTTTTTATGCTAGTGATGAAAATACAACTATTTTCATCCCGCACTTTTATTTACCCAGCGATGAAAAAAATTGTCCTCCTCGTCTTACTAGTAATATCCCAGCAATATCTTATTGCACAACCTCGCATAATTGCTGAGTGTACTATTACTTATGTAATTACAGCACCTGACTCGGTAACCAACGTAAGTTTATTGCAAACATTAAAGGCAAGCACTAAGATGGTTTATATCAAGGCAAACGAAAGTAGAACTGATTTAAAAAGTCCAGCATTTTGCCAAACAGTTATTTACAACAAATCAACTGGCGTAGCTACCGTTTTGAGGGAATTCAGCAACAATAAATTTATGACTACGCTAGACCATTCAAAATGGATAAATGAGAACAAGCATTTTGAAGGGGCAAAGGTTGAAATTATTAGTTCAGAACACAAAATGATCGCTGGGTACGACTGCCAGAAAGCCATTCTCCATCTAACTGATGGAAGTAATTTGGTACTGTATTATACTAATTCAGTAATACCTTCTGTGCCAGAATTTGAATACCAATTTAAGAATGTTCAAGGGCTTGTATTGGCGTATGAAGCACCTGGTACAAATGGTAATGGGATTGTGACTTATACCGCCACCAAGGTAAATACAAACCCTGTCCCTCTCAGTGTTTTCAACATTCCTACTGCTGGTTATAGGATATTATAATAGGGGAGTGGGCTATTCTTTTATTCCTGTTGAAAGTGTATTTATTTGTTTAGGGGTAAGTAATGATGTTTTGATTTTTACATCAAAGGGATATCGAGAAAATCGAGTTGGGAAAAAATTAGTGATTGCCTGATACAAATAAATTCCATACTAACCAATCTCTAACTACGAAAACAAGTAGTAATCTGCTTATTCATACCTAAGCGCCACAATTGGGTTAAGTCTTGCAGCTTTCATGGCTGGATAAATGCCGGCTGCTAAACCTACTAGCGAACAAATAACGATACCCGTAATTACCCAAGCCCAAGGAACAATAAACCCTGTATGTGATATTAATCCAAAGATATTGCCCACTAATACGCCTAATACGATTCCAAATACAGCCCCTAACAAACTGATAATCATACTTTCAAATAAAAATTGCTGGCGAACATTTTTGCGTTTTCCACCTAAGGCTTTGATGAGGCCCACTTCTTTGGTGCGTTCGTTTACTGATACTAACATAATGTTCATTAATCCAATGGCTGCACCAATCAACGTGATAATGCCTATGGCCGCTGCACTTCCTGTAATGCTGCTTAAAAAAGAAATAAACATTTGGGCAAATTTGTCGCTCTTTTCTATCACAAAATTGTCCTCATCTGTAGGTATTAGTTTGCGCACATTCCGAAATAAGGAAGTGGCTTCACCTATGGCGGCGTCCAATTCTGTTACTTGATTTACCATAAGCGCAATACTATAGGAGCTGGATGGGTTGTTAAATCGTGCACTATTATTAATTGTGGTTAGAACCACATCGTCCTGCCTCAAAAAGGCACTGCTGCCTTTGTTTTTTAATAATCCAATTACCCGATAAGTCATTCCGCCAACTAAAACAGTATGGTCAATGCACATTTCAGGAGTGCTACCAAACAATTTCGTGGCCACATTTGCGCCGAGCAAGCATACATTTCTGCCACTTTCAACGTCTAAAGCGCTGAAATTTCTGCCTAGAGAAATGGTATATCCCGTTACGTTGATATAATTATCGTCAACACCCCAGATGTTTGTTTGTGGATTGGTTTTCTTGTCTTTATATCGGCACTCTACATTGCTGCCCATTCTAAAATAGACACTCACCAAGGCAGGAAAGGCAAATCCTTGCTTAAATGCCATGGCTTCTTCCTTTCTAATTGGCTTGCCCAAATTGGATTTTTTTTCTTTCTGCCCTCGCTTTGCTAGGGTTACTTCTTCATCTCTTTTATGACCAAATCTGGCTTTACTTTCTTTATACCGCACCGTAAAAGCATTTGCCCCCATCGAGGAAAAGCTTTCTTTTAAACTTTGGTTCATCGATTCAATTGCTGTAATGATTCCAATCAATGCCATGATACCAAAAGCAATAATGGCCACAGTGATACCTGTTCGTACTTTATTGCTCGTAACTGTTTTATAAGCGAGTAAAAAAGAATCTGCTATGGTCATGTTATAATCTTTGAGGAAGAAATAGGCTTAGATAATGGTTTCCTTTTAGGTACTTTGAATATATAAATTGATTAAAGGAGTATTAGAGATGAAAAGCCTATAACAACGTATTGTTGATTAACGGAAGATTTTCCACCAATTTGTAAAATTCCTTTGTGCGTACATATTGGTGGGTGGCGTTTAAGTGGTTTTGATGATGCATATCGGTACCGATTAAGCTGACCATTCCAGCTTCAATAAGTTTTTCCGCGGTACGTTTTACTTCTTTACCATAGTAGCCTGAGAGCGATAAAAGATTCACCTGAAAAATTAATCCCCTGTCTTTTAAATCTTCGTAAGCTTTGAAATTTTTATGATAATAATTGTAACGCTCTGGATGTGCCAGAATGGGGTTTAATCCCTTTATCTGAAGCTTAAATATTACTTCATTCATATTGGGAGAACTAGCTACATAAGACATTTCGATGAGAATGTAGTTTTTGCCAAAAGTGAGTAGTTGTTTTCCTTCATCTATAATGGCTTCAAACTCTGGGTCAATCATGTATTCTGCTGCTCCCTCAATAGTTACTGGGAGGCCGGCATTTTTTACCGCTTCTTTTGCTATAGCCAGCGCTTTGCCAATAGTTTCTGGGTTATTATTATGTACTCCTGACAAAATGTGTGGCGTGCAAATGAATTTTTTATAACCTAGAGCATGTAACTGCTCCATAAATATTACCGTATCTTCAACAGTCTTAATGCCATCATCAATGCCAGGCAATAGATGAGAGTGCATATCAACACTTAAAAAACTTAGATTCGGGTCTACGGGTTTCGGTTTGAAGAATGAAAACATAGTATTGCAAATATGCCTAAAAATTAAGAATAACACATCCAATAAATGGATTCTTACAAAAAGCCCCGCACCAGAAACAATGGTGCGGGGCTAAACGATTTGTTGATGCTAAGAAACGGGACTTATTTTTTTACAACAGGTGCTTTAATTAACAATACAGGCAATTCTGTATTGTGTAATACTTTTTCCGCCACATGCCCAATAAAGAAACTGTTATTGATATTGTGTCCTTTATTGCCCAAGACTACTAAATCTGGTTGTATATCCGTTACGGCTTGCAAAATTTCCACATAGGGTATTCCAAACAAAATGTCTTTTTTTATCGGTATTTTACTCACATTCCGTTCTTCAACCCAGTCTATTAATTCATCCTCTAATTGTTTGAAGGAAGTGGAGGCCATTTCCTCGTGGGAATTTACCACATGTACCACCGTTAATTCAGCCTTTCTAATGGTAGCTGTATCCAATGCATATTCTAACGCAAATGAGGAGGTGTTCGAGTAATCTACGGCGCAAAGAATGTGTTTAATTATCGACATAGCGAGGGGGTTAAATTTTTTATAGTGTAAAATAAATATAGGTGCGTTGCAGCAAATCTATAAGATTAGTCCATCTCTTAATCCGCTTACACCTACTTTTTTTAGTCGCCTCTAAGTTTATTTACATAATGGCTGCATTTACAAACCAATTTTTCAAAAATATTCCTTGACAATAAGTGATATTTTTTACCTATTCACCTTCGCTTTTGTCACCTTTTTCTTTTTTATTCTTTTTATTGGCATGACGGCCACTTTCATTACCATCATCAGGTGTGGTAGCACCAGGATTGAGTTGATCCAATACTTTTTGAAGGCGAGCTCTAGCTGCTTTTGCTTCATCATTTTCGGTTTCTTTTGTCACCAATATTTCTTCAAAAGGAGCTTTAGTCATGTCGAAAAGTTCCCCTTTTTGGTTTAATTTCCAGTTCAGTTCACGTACATACCACATTCTAGCCAATTGGTTGTATGCCCAAGTACGATGAGTAGTTTTTTTGCCTTTGATAATGGGCAACAAGCTTTCTCCATCTAGCGGATGTTCGGTTTCTTTCACGCCTGCTATGTCCATCAAAGTAGGGAAAATGTCGCTTGCATCTATTACATCAGAAGCCATTTTGCCTTTTGGGGTAACGCCTTTCCATGTAGCAATAAATGGAACTAAACCACCACCTTCTTGCATCGTGCCTTTTTGACCCACAATTCTTCGGCCTTTGATGGTTGCACTATCAGCATAAGCTTTAGCGGTACCATTGTCACCCATAAAAAAGATGACCGTATTTTTTCTAAGATCTAAGCTATCTACTGATTTCATCAATTGGCCAACGAGTTTGTCCATATAGGCCACATTGTCTTTATAAATGTCTTTGCTATCTTTTTTGCTATCAGGAGTTGGGAGAATTTCCCCATGAACGTGCGACAACGGGTAGTACAAGAAAAATGGATTGTTTTTGTTTCGAGCAAGAAAATCTACGGCTAAGTTATGCATCACATCTGGCAGGTATTGGTTGTTTTTTAGAATTACCTGATTTCCATTAACGGTGTATTCCTTACCCTTGGCTTGGTAATTCCAATATATACCACTACCCTTGAAAGTGAGGTATTCATCAAAAGCAAAATCAGCGGGCATTAGTGGCAATTGCCCCCATTTGCCGATAGATGCTGTGGCATAACCCGCTTTTTTCAGCACTTTAGCAATCATAGTTTCCTGTTGTGGGGTGAAATTTCCCGTATTGTCTTGGTTGTACGCCCCTGTTCTGAAAGCATATCTACCAGTTAAGATTAAGGCTCGAGAGGGGCCACACAAGGCAGCCGTATAACAATGATTAAAACGTACTCCGTTTTGTGCTAACGCATCAATATTGGGCGTTTTATAACGGTCTGCACCAAACACGCCTACTTCACCAAATCCATAATCATCTGCTAGAATGAAAATGATATTGGGTTTCTTTTGGGCAGTAACAATCGTTTGGAAAAATAGAGAGATCAAAAGCAGGCAAAGCAATTTCTTTTTGAGCATGGTAGGTTAGTTAAATGGGGGTTTGTAAGTAAGGGTTGTAAAAAGCAAATCGTTATTGGTGCATCTTCTGATGCAATTTTTTTAGCCTAGCGTAACTATCACTTCTATGGTTTAAATCAGCGTTAGTGATACTTAAAATAGTAATTTTTAAATTTAATTTAAGCTGACGAAAGTATTGTTCAAAAAGGTAGTATGCGCTTTTTTTTATGGTAAGGTTACCGAGTGAGGGGTTCATTTTGGCAGCAGAATTCGGTTCTAAATTGTGTGGATTGCTGAGCTTTTATTAGTAAATAGCTCAACAAGAAAAGAACACTATGTTATTTATCAATTCCCTTTGTTTTGCTGATCGCAAATAACTAATCGCAAATTTGGATGCAGTGATCAATTCAGATAGGTTGGGTCACTTAAACTTTCTTATCAACAGGCAAAAGTTCTGATTTCTTAATTGCATGACAGTTGCTTAGTTTGGGGGTCGATTAAAATTGCACTACCATATAACTAGCTAGAAAAAAATAATGGTTGACTATAGCGGAATAATGAATGATTTTCTAGGAGTAGTGTTCTGAATAAAACTATTTATTTTTTCAATTAAAAATTGAGACAGAATTCCCAAACAATACCTTTAATTCTCAATAAAAATGATAATAACAGGCAGCCAGAAAATAATTCTAAAAAATAACAGCACTATTTCTTGAAAAAAAATGAGCGTTGAATTGTGGCAGGTTTACTTGTGGTAAAAAATATTGCCACAGTAAAAGCTGCTACACAGTTGTGGCATGTTTACTTGTGGCAAAAAATATTGCCACAGCAAAAGCTGCCACAAAGTTGTGGCATATTTACTTGTGGCAAAAAAAGTTGCCACAGCAAAACCTGCCACAGAATTGTGGCAGGTTTTCAATTAGCAAAAAATATTGCCACAGTAAAAACTGCCACAGAATTGTCACAATATTTTCTTTAGAAGAGATTCACCAGTACCAACAAAAAAAATTTCTAATTATTTGCTACACCTAATCAACATCACAGATAGAATTGGATACTTTCAGGAGTAACCTTAATTTATGTGGTAACAAAATATTTTGCGGATTTATTTGCTTTCTAAAATGATAGATAAAGATATGAGAGAGGCTGGGTGCAAAAACAACTTACCAACCTCTGGGACCGTATTATTGTGTGATTTGCACTATAAATTAAGAACAAAATAGGGGGTTCATGAAACCACATTTATCCCATTTTTTTTCTTTTGGGACATAAATAATAACCACATTGACCCCTATCTTAAACCAAAAGGTATATTTGCTCTCTTCTTTGATGCTGACATACACTAGCTAGTTTTATGCATTTGAACCATTTTTTCACCAATTACTGATTGATTACTTCTAAATACTTACCACAAAATTTAACGCTATGATCTGGACATTAACTAGCCAACGCCAACTGTATCGCAAATTTGAATTTGCCAATTTCACCGAAGCTTTCGCTTTCATGACAAGTGTTGCCCTTCAAGCAGAACGCCTGAACCACCATCCCAAATGGACTAACCAATACAATGTGGTAGAAATATGGCTGTCAACCCACGAACAAGGCGATACCGTTACGGATTTAGACTGGAAACTTTGCGAAGCGATTGATGGTATTTGTCCACCATAGGCAGGTTTAATAAATTTTTTATGTTCAAGGGTATGATTAGTTTCATACCCTTTTCTTTTTTCCAACAACAGTGCACTTTCAAAAAACCTATCAATGTCAATAATAACCCATCCCCTAAATAAGCGTAGGTCATTATTTTATGGCCATTGTTAAACCTATTGTTTGTACAAATACATTTACGGCCTAAAACAGTTAAGAGATGACTATAGGTAATGTGTTGTTGCAGGAATTGCTCCACGAAAGTGCGAACACTCGTAAATTATTAGAAGTAGTGCCTTTTGAAAAGGGAGACTTTAAACCCCATGAAAAGTCAATGAGTTTGCTGCATTTGGCTAGACATGTATGCGAAATCACCGGTTGGTGGAAAGAGTGTTTGGTTAAAGATGAATTGGATTTTTCTGTCGGCGATTTCACCCCAAAAGTACTTACCTCCCTAGAGGAGTTATTGGCCATGCACGACGATTTGGTAGCAAAAGCAACCGTCATTTTATCTGAAATGCCCGATGAAGAATTCTTTAAACCATGGACTATGCGTAATGGGGAGACCATTTATTTCACCATGCCCAAAGCAGCAGTAGTACGCACTTGGTGTTTAAATCATTTGTTTCATCATCGTGGTCAGTTAACTGTTTATTTACGTTTGCTTGATGTGCCAGTACCTGGTATGTACGGACCAACCGCAGATTTTGGTGCATAACTTCAAGTAAAATGTTGCAAAAAGGATAGGATGCTATTTATAAAAGGCTGTTTGCTCCATGCAAATGGCCTTTCTTTTTATTAGTGTACCAAAGAGCCAAATTAAAAAGTGTTAATTAGCTCATGAATAGTAATATCTCCGCAAGTCCAAAATTTTCTGGAAATGTTTGTTTGATTCTCTTTCAAATTGCAAGAGTAAAAACTCAATTAATACATCCACCAAATTGATTTTTCGTAGTTAAATTAAAATGAACGTACAGGTACAAGAGTGGATTATCCCTCTGGCAAATAGTACGTTTGGTTAATAATTGCCGTTATTTGAAAAAAATAGCACTGTATATGTTTGTAAATGCCATCGAAACGGTAGCTCCGTTTACCACTCCCATTCATACCATCACTAGAAATTATAAAGAAACCTTTGTAAGCCCTGGAGCGGCTACTTTATTTTTTGTGAACGAATTTGGCGTAGCCGTTACTTGCAAGCATGTAATGAACCTAGTGGGAAACAGGCAAGCTATCAACCAACATTACCAGCACTTTCAAAGTGAATTGAATGCTTTGGGAAAAAATAAACTCAACCAAAAACTGAAAGCCCTTGAAACCAAATACAATTACACCGAAAACAGCATTATTCAAATAAAAGAGCTTTTCTTAAATGTAAGCAGCGACCCCACGTTTCAGTTTAGGTGGATTAATCATCCTAAATATGATTTGTCTATCGTCATTTTTGAAAACCTACGTAATCCCCTGTACCAATCACATGCAACGTTTGTAAAGGATAGTACGCAATTAAAACAGGGGAAGTATTTATGCCGCTTGGGTTTTCCCTTCCCAGAATTTACCAATTACCAATACAACGCTGATACCGATGATATTGAGTTTACCAACTTTGGCCAAATAGAAACGCCAAGATTCCCTATTGAAGGAATGCTCACGAGGCATTTGCAACAAGATGGCGAAATCATGGGTATTGAATTAAGTACGCCTGGTCTAAGGGGACAGAGCGGCGGGCCATTGTTCAACAGCGATGGTCTTGTTTGTGGTATGCAGGCAGGTACCAATCATTTACACCTTGGTTTCGACATGCGCCAGGCTGATTTAAAAGTAAATGGTCGCAGCATTAAAGTGAACAACCAACCTTTTTTGCACGTAGGCCATTGTGTGCATGTGGACATCATCAAGCAGTTTTTAGCCGAACATCAGATAAAGTTTTACGAAGCTTAAGGATGTTGGATCAATTAAAATTTTATTGGAAAGCGCACAACAGCAAAGGGCATGGTATTCATCCGCCCTTTGTGTATCGCTTTGTAACTGAACTGTTGAACGATGATCGTTATTATTACCTTTTTGATTCCATTGATTATTGTCTAAAGCAATGGCAAGCAGACAAGCGTACCCTCACCTTTAGCAATGGAAGCACTGCATCCGTACAACAATTAGCGGCATCCCTTCCACCAAAAAAGTACATTCATCTTCTGTTTAGGTCGGTTTTATATTTCAAACCCACGCAGATTTTGGATATCTGCGTCGATGGTGCGGGATGGTTGGGATTAAGTACCTGTTTGTTAGCGGGGGCATCTCCAGAGATAAAAGTCACC
This sequence comes from Chitinophagaceae bacterium, assembly GCA_027486835.1. Taxonomy (GTDB): domain Bacteria; phylum Bacteroidota; class Bacteroidia; order Chitinophagales; family Chitinophagaceae; genus Parasediminibacterium. Next base: position 6,222 of record JAIXOJ010000009.1, on the reverse strand, counting down.
TCTTTGGTCAACAATTATTTGGTAGCAACGCTGGTCAAACAAGAATTGCAAGAATGGGGCATTCAAAATGCAGCAGTAAAGCTGTTGCAAGAAGCGAATGGGAGAGAAGAAGCGGAGTGGGATTTTATTTGTGTACATCTCACTGCTAACACCCGCTTTGAGCAGGTAGAAAAACTGCTTTTAAACGCAAACGATACCACCTTAATCGTTTTTTTGGGCATTAACGAGCATTTCACAAAAAATGCCATTTGGGCAAAAATAATTGCTCACATATCGGTAACGTGTGCAATATCAACATGGAGAATGGGCTTTATTTTTTTTAGGAAAGAACAGCTAGTAAAGCAACATTTTGCCATTCGATTTTAGTAGTATTGCACTCGTGCAAACATTTTTTTTCACAGTCGCAACATTAAAACAACTTTAATGACAGCAGGTATTTTAAAAGAACCCCAAGGAGAAAACAGGGTCTCCTTATTGCCCGAACAGGCAGCCACCCTTGTAAAAAAAGGTATTACCGTATTAGTAGAAGATGGAGCGGGTAACAACTCGTTTGCCATCAATAGTACGTACACCGAAAAGGGTATTACAGTGGCTTCAAGAGCAGAATTGCTGAAGCAGTGTGACATGTTTTTTTCCATCAACACGCTAACGGAAGAAGATCAGGCATCACTCAAGCCAGGTGCAGTACTTGTTGGTGTGTTCCAGCCCTTGTTTCAGTTTCAGACCATGCAACAGTGGGCAAACAAAGGGCTAACCACCTTTAGTTTAGACATGTTGCCAAGAACTACCCGCGCACAAGCGATGGATGTGTTAAGTAGTCAAGCCAATATTGCTGGTTATAAAGCAGTGTTAGTAGCGGCAAACTTGTTTCCTCGCTATTTTCCCATGTTTATGACGGCTGCTGGAAGTATTCCCCCAGCAAAAGCGTTGATTTTGGGTGCTGGTGTAGCTGGTTTGCAAGCTATTGCAACAGCAAAACGGCTTGGGGCAGTAATTGAAGTTTTTGATACTAGACCCGCTGTAAAAGAAGAAGTGATGAGCCTTGGGGCAAAATTCGTAGAAGTAGAAGGTGCTGCTGATGCCAGTAAAGCTGGTGGATATGCAGTAGAACAATCAGAAGAATACAAGCAGAAGCAACAGCAAAAACTCGCAGAATCTGCTGCAAAGGCAGACATCGTTATTACAACCGCACAAATTCCTGGTAAGAAAGCCCCCATTTTGCTAACAGAAGCGATGATTGCCAACATGAAAGCAGGTAGCATTATCATTGACTTGGCTTCGGCAACAGGTGGCAACACACCATACACCAAAAACAACGAAACCATTGTTCACAATGGCGTAACCATTTTGGGAAATAGCAATTTGCCAAGCACCATGCCTTCTGATTCTAGCAAATTGTACGGAAAGAATGTGTTGAACTTCTTGCAATTAATTCTCACCAAAGAAGGTGCTATCAACCTCAATTTTGATGATGATTTGGTAAAAGGTAGCTGTATTACCCATGCAAATAGTATTGTAAACGAAAGGGTAAAGGCACTACTGTAAATCTACAATACCATAATGGGCCTTGTTTTTAATGTACAAACACTGGCCTTTTGACCTGATATTTTTTAACTTTTAAATGATTAATATGGAAAGCATATTGCAGTTTATTACAAACAATCAACAGATAATTTACATTGTAGTGTTGATGATTTTTTTGGGAATTGAAGTTATTGGTCGCGTACCAAGCGTTTTGCATACGCCTTTAATGAGTGGAGCCAATGCCATTCATGGGGTGGTAATCATCGGAGCCATCATCGTTATGGGCAAAGCAGAGGGCGAAAACTATCTGGCTTTAATATTAGGATTCTTAGCGGTACTGCTTGGTACGCTGAATGTAGTAGGAGGCTTTGTGGTTACTGATAGAATGCTGGAAATGTTTAAGAAAAAGAAATAAGGACATCATCCATCCATTTTTCTCTTAGCAATTTGCTAGGCATCTAGCTTTAGTGGGTATTTTATTTAGGTTGAAATAATGCAAGTATAGTTCGTTACATCAACCATTAACGTTTGATATTTCGCCTTTTCCTTCACAGAGAAGGCGGTATTTACAAAAATAATTTTTATGGATTTTAATAATCTTCTCACCCTATCCTACCTCATAGGGTCTATTACATTTATCTTGGGGTTAAAAATGTTATCTAACCCCGCCACCGCCCGAAAAGGCAACCTAATTGCTGCTGTGGGCATGGCTGTTGCAATTGCTGGAACCATTTTTTTGTATAAAGACGGCGAAGGCAATAGTTTGCATAACTACCCGTGGATTTTTGGTGCGCTCGCCATCGGTACACTTGTTGGATTTATGGCTGCCAAGAAAGTAAAAATGACCGCCATGCCAGAAATGGTGAGTCTATTTAATGGTATGGGTGGTGCTTGCGCTGGCCTTATCTCCATTATTGAGTTTGGCCACATTGTACCAAAACTAGCAACGGAAGATTCATCGGCTATAGCGGGTTCATTAATTACTATTTTTCTTGGTTTAATCATTGGTTCTGTTTCTTTTGCGGGTAGTATGATTGCTTGGGGCAAACTAAACGGAAAAGTAAAAGATTTCTCCTTTCCGGGTCAGCAAATCATGAATACCATCATGTTGTTCGTGATGATTGGTATTGCAGGGTATTTAGTGGTAGGTATTAATGAAAGCAATGCCTACTTGTTTTATGTGATATTGGCTGGTGCATTACTCTATGGTATTTTGTTTGTATTACCCATTGGTGGTGCAGATATGCCCGTTGTTATTTCCTTGCTCAATTCATTCACAGGGGTTGCAGCCGCTTGTGGAGGTTTTTTATACGACAACAAAGTGATGTTAACGGGTGGTATTCTTGTAGGTGCAGCCGGTACGCTGTTAACCATTTTGATGTGTAAAGCCATGAACAGAAGCCTGTTGAATGTATTAATTGGTTCTTTTGGCGGCAACAAAACAGCAGGTGCTACTGCTGAATCTGGTGCAGGCGGTGCAACCAAAGAAATATCAGTTAGCGATACTGCAATGGTAATGGCCTATGCCAATAGGGTAATTATTGTACCCGGTTATGGTTTGGCTGTGGCGCAAGCACAACACGTATGCCATGAGTTAGAAAAATTACTAGATGAAAAAGGGGTAGAAGTGGTGTATGCCATTCATCCTGTTGCAGGTCGTATGCCTGGCCACATGAATGTATTATTGGCAGAAGCAGATGTGAGCTACGACAAACTCTTAGAAATGGAGCAGGTAAATGATTTGTTCAAAACAACCGATGCGGTATTAATTCTTGGGGCAAACGATGTGGTAAACCCTGCGGCAAAGAACGACCCAGCTTCGCCTATTTATGGAATGCCTATTTTAGAGGTAGAACATGCCAAAACGGTGATTGTAAACAAAAGAAGTATGAAACCCGGCTATGCTGGTATTGAAAATGCCCTGTTCTTCCAACCAAAAACCTCCATGTTGTTTGGCGATGCAAAAGGCGTTTTACAACAATTGGTGGCAGAAATTAAGAGTTTGTAATCATTGTATTGTAAACAAAATGCGCTTACACGGTTACATCAATATCCAATCACTCGTACTTTGAGGGGATGATATTGCTAACATGGATTGAATAATTAAAAAGGGGTGCGTAAATCATATTACGCACCCCTTTTTTAATGGCTCTGTGCACCGCTGTGAAATACTGCAATGCAAACAGGTAAAGATCTAAATGAAATTAAGTTACCCCTAAATTCGCTTATAGATAACAAACCTAATTACTGTAAATTAAAATTGTAGCGATGACTTTTGAAAAATTAGTACCAAACATTTTTTATGTGGACATAAACGATGGAATAAAATTTTTTGTGGACTGTTTAGGTTTCACCATTGGATACGAGGAAATAAAATCCGCAAACCCATTTTGTGTGTTAGAAAAAGACGGTTTGCGCATCAATCTTTTTCAAGATAAAGCATTGGCAGAAGAGCATTACCCAGAGTTTAGGTTAGTAACCAACAATATAGCAGAGGTATATGAAAAAGTATCCAAATCGCACCCCGAATTTCTCCATCCAAACCTTAAAGTAATAACCCTAAGACCTTGGACTGCAAAAGAATTTGCCTTAAAAGATCATCAAGTGGGGGTTATTATTCAAGAGTGGTAGCGCTATTCATAGCTAATGCAAAGACTAAGAAAGTAGAAAGCAACCATGCAATAAATTGTTGAGTGCAATGGAATAATTGCCGACAGAAGAGGGCAACAGCGTAGAAAATATGCTTCTTTAATAATGATTAGGTCAAATAACAGTATAGTTCTAGGTTAATTCCAATCTCTTATTTTCGCATTATACATTACTTCAAATCAACAGCATTAGTTTATAAATGACATAATGGGTAAGGGGCTGAAAAAATGAAGAAGTTACGAAGTGAAAAAAGAAGTGTTTAAAGTAGCTTAAAGCAAGTTGAGAATGGTTAGTCAAATCAGATACATCAATGCTTCCGATTGTAAATCGATTGAATTGATTTCTGGTTTTAGTTTTTTTTTGTTGAAAAATTGTTATTATGATCGCATTATCTGGAATCTATCAAAATGGAGTTGTATTGTTTGATGAAAAAATCTCGGTAAATCGACCTATTAAGGTAATTATTACATTTCTTGAAGATGTCGAAATTGAAGAAAAAGATGAACTAAAATTCTCTGACTTTTCATTTACAGAGAGTAGAAGAATTTTAGAGAATTATAAGGGCTCATTTTCAGATGAATTAATCGAAGAAAGACGTACTTCGTAATGAAAATATATTTAGACACCTCCACGCTATTCAAATTATACCACCAAGAAGTTGGATCGCAAGCAATAGATGATTTTTTTGCAAAGAACACTATTACTAGAATTTATATTTCTGAGATTGCAAAAATTGAATTTATTTCCACTGTCTGGAAAAAAATCCGAATGGCTGAAATAAGTAAGGATAATGGGTTGGCCATTATTACATTATTTAAGGTTGATTTAAAAAAATACACAGTAATTCCAATCGAGAGACCCATCATCAAACTAGCTGAGGAACTGTTTTCTAAATATGGCTATGGTGGTCTCAGAACTTTAGATAGTATTCAACTAGCAACTGCTATTGCTGTAAAAGACCAAATTCAGCTATTTAAAAGTGACGATAAATTACTTGCTGATTTTTTCAATCAGGAATTCTAGTCGAATCAACTTAAGTATTCTCTAAAATCTTACCTACAAATGAGCATTGACGGCTGAATATTCAGTAGTAAATTGTTATATTTTTCCTCTTGGCTTGACAGAATTATTTTAAGCAGTAATGGTTAGATAAACATTAAGCCTCAGAAGTTAAGTCCAACGCCTGCCAATAAACCATTCCAGTTTCTTATTTGGAAAAGGGTAGGGGGTAAGGTTATAATAATAGCTAAGGAAACAACATTTATAGCCCTTTTGAGAGAAAAAAAAGCGTTGGTAAATTGCCAAGATGGCTTTTACCAACGCTTACTATAAAAAATATAATTAATGCCTATTGTTTATTTCCCTGTGCTGGGGTCGCCAGCATCACTTTTTTTTGTTTTCCGTGGTTTACGGTCTTTTTTTCTCTTTAAACCCAATTGAACCAATTCAATACCTTCTAAACCAAAAATTGATGCCGCACTAGTGGTTACAATTTCATTGTCGTTTAAAATGTCTTTTTTTAAATCGTCCAATTTTTTTGACAAAGAGTCTGCTGTGGATAACGCAAGATTGTACGAATCGAGGTAGCCCTCGTACAAAGTTTGTTTAGCACCTAAAGAAGCCGTCGTAACTGGAGTTGCAACACCGTACACTACAGGTTTTCCCTTTTCGGTGTCAATAGATTTCATTACATCAATACGGTTAAATACTTTGACAACAGGTTTTGGTGTTGCCTTTTTTTTGAAAGCCATAAAATTTGCTTTAAATTTTTAAACAATAAATTACCATGGTGCAATTCTACAAAGATTTTTTTAAACCTTTAGTTGAAAAATAAAAAAGGTTAATCATCAAAGTGTGTTTTAATAATAATTTAACAATTAAAGCGATGCTGTAGTCCATTTTAATAGTTCTGTGAAATAATTTTTAGCGTTGTTATGTTGTTATGAAGCATAACTGGGTTGTTATGAAACATAACTAGGTTGTTATGAAGCATAACTAGGTTGTTATGAAGCATAACTAGGTTGTTATGAAGCATAACTGGGTTGTTAT
>JAIXOJ010000137.1 GCA_027486835.1 Chitinophagaceae bacterium | reverse complement strand
TTCCAGTCTAGTACAATGTGTTTTAGCTTGCGCTCCATGTCTTTAAGATAGGCAATGCGTTCTTCCGTTATCTGGTTTTGGTGTTTGAGGGTTTCCACCTGCTGCCTGTGGCGCTCTTTTCTTCATGTGCTTGTATAGGGGTGAGCCTATCACAACTGTCGTGAATCCGCAGATTATTATACTTTCTAACAGCCTCGTCGACCGCCTGCTTGATGGCTTCGTAGCTCTCAAATGTGTCCCCTAAATTGAACTCTGTTTTCAGTATTCCATTCACCCTCTCGGCTATCGCATTTTCATAAGGGTCTCCCTTTTCTGTCATTGACAACTGGATTGCTAATTGCTCTATCGTTGACACATATTCCTGACAACAATACTGCACGCCACGGTCACTATGATGGATTAATTTGTCCGTTCTTTTTTCGTCTTTACTAGCCATCATTAGAGCATCTATGGCACCTTGTGCGTGCAAAGTCTTTGATACATTATACCCTACAATTTTGTGACTATAAGCATCGGTTACAATACTCAAATAGTTGAAGCCATTGGTTTGTCTGATATAAGTGATGTCGCTTACCCAAAGCTCCCCTGCCTGTGTTAGCAACATACCTTGTATCAAATTAGGGTACTTTCGATAGGGATGATTAGAGTCGGTGGTATAAGCTTTTCGCTTACGAAAACGAATCAATAAGCCATGACTGCCCAGCAACTCATACAACCTATCCCTACCCATCTTGATGCTATGCTTCACAAAGGAAGGTCGTAGCATAAAATGTAGTTTATCAGTGCCACAACGAGGTAAATCTTGCCTTATCTCTGACACTAGTTTTAGTGTTAAGGCATCCCGTAATCCACACTTCTCCTCTTGATCATCTCGCTTGTAATATGCCTGACGGCTTTTGCCACTTGAGCGAAGCGGATGCACGAATACCTTAAAAAACAACTAGACCATTCGTAAACAGCTTACAGAAGTACGTAATTCCAAATTTATCGTACAACTGTTCAAGCAATGCTACTGTTTGGCACCAAACTTTTTTCTGATAACTATTTTCAGCTTCTCTTCTGCTACGTCTATCATTAAATCAAGGGCAATATTCTTCATCCGAGCATCTTCCAATTGTTGCTCCAATACTTTGTTCCTTTCTTGTAAGGTTACTAATTGTTATCTCTCTGTTGCTGTCATATCTTCCAAAGCTAACACCATGGATGGTCCATACTTCAACCGCCATCTACGAATGGTCTCAAAGCCATTTTTGGGATGAAAATTATAGGTCTTAACTGCATCTGAAACACTTGTTCTGCCCTCTTCAATTTCCCTAACCAACCATCGCCTAAAGGCAATTTCATAATTACATTTTTCATCCGTTTTTTCAAAAGAATCGGATACTTGCGTACTATAATTTTCAGCTAATTTTTCATCTCTCATTTTACTTTTTAATTATTGTAAAATGTGTCAACTTATTTTAGGAGAGGACAATCGTTAGACTTTGCATAATAATTTAAAATGGCTTAGTGACCTTTTGATTTATTTCTTTAAAAAATGATAGCCTATTGCAACAGATAATGGGTGGTTGTAAACTTCATTTCTTGCTTCTAATTTGGCCATAAATCCATTTGAAAAATCGGCCTCTATACCGCCGCCAAATATTAAACCAAAGCCAAAATTTCTTTGAAACCCTTTGTTATAAATGTCCAAATTCTGGTCATTAGTTCCTTTGAAATAGCTACAGTTTGCCCCCATAAAAATATAAGGCCGGATGCTTTTGTTTAAGAAGTTCTGTTGTAGTTGAAATGGTATGGAAATAAGGTTATTTCTATAGTTTACTTTGTAACCAATAATAGTTTCTGAATACCGGAAATCATAATAACAAATGCCGGTATTTAAACAAGTACTTTTGCTGTATTTTGGTGCATAAAGCCTGTAAATTCCTTGAAAATAGATTTCTCTTTTTTCTCCCTTCCATCCACCGACCCCAATGTTAAATAAAAGAAAACCAACGTTCTTGATAGGAGCTATAATTGGTTTATCATTATAAGCATACGACTGAGATTTATTGTATTCAGTTACGATATTTACTATACTTTTTTCAACAAATCTAATATCATTAATTTTTGAAGAAAAACTATCTCTCAAAGCCATTTTAAAATAGTCTTTAAAGTAATGTTGGGTAATTGTAGTGGCTCCATTTTCTAGTTCATCATCTTGTAAAACATATGTAGCATCGTCATTAGAAATGATATAAATCAGGGATCCTTTGGAAATGATCTCATACAAACTGGCTTTACCCCTTAGCATTAAACTCCCAAAAACACACCTACTTTTTGCATGGAGCGTGGGTTGATACCTCAATCTTTCAAAAACTTCACCAGTTTCCAACGTATAACCCATAAGGGTTACTGTATCGTATTTCACTGGTTTTTTTTGCTTTTCTGTTTCCTTAAAGTAGATCAATTGACTCATGTTTTCCAATTCATCCCTTTTTATAAACCCTTCTTTTTGCAGGTTGTTTTGTAGGGTTATTTTTCCTTTTACATACACATCGCTCAATTGCGCCTTAACTCTATGGCATTGCAATAGCAAACACGTTAACAGCGTTGTACATACTAGTAAATATTTGGGCATAGCGTAATTTTTCGGGAGTTTAGCGATAGTGGTTATTACATTTAACCATCCTCTTGTGTAAAGTATTCATGAAGTGTAAGTTTATTAATTGAACACTCCTATTTATGTATTAAATATTGTTTGGCAATTTAATGGCGAAAATAAGGGTAGGGTTTAAAAAACGAAATAATTTAAACATAAAAGCCAGCCCAGCCTGATTATTCAATTAAGTTTGCTCTTATGCAGAGCGCTTGATGCCTTGCCATTTGGGTAACTTATCAATAATTTTTGTTCACATTGTATTACTATTCGATTAATAAACCAGCCGTTGCAGAATTTAAAGACCGAGGGAGTAGATTTATTGCCTACGCCTATCCTATTACAGATATTGATACATTTAAGCAGCATTTGCAAGCACTAAAGAAAGAACATGCTAAAGCGGTACACCATTGTTTTGCATACCGGATTGGACTAGATAAGCTTCAGTTTAGGGTGGGAGATGATGGTGAACCCAGTGGAACGGGTGGTAAACCTATTTTAAATGCCATCGATAGCCGTCAATTAACCAATGTATTAGTAATAGTGGTGAGATATTTTGGCGGCACATTATTGGGGGTGCCAGGGTTAATTAATGCCTATCGCTCTGCTGCGGCTATGGCATTGCAAATGGTACCCGCTTTGCAATTTCCAATCGAAGTCAAGTATCAATTGCAGTTTGATTATACCTTGATGAATGCCGTGATGATGGTAGTGAAACAATATAATTGTACCGTACTTAAACAAGAGTATCAACTATTTAATGTGGTGGAACTGGGTATTCCAAAGCTGCGACTAAAGGAAGTATTAACGCAATTTAAGGAGCTACACCAGGTTGAATTAATTGCCATAAAATAAGGGCGTTTAATCATTCTAATGCGATTAGATGTTTCACTTCCGAAATGGCTTTTGTGTAAATGATATTACTAAACGCGGGTGAAATAACACTCCAAGGCCACTTTTGTTTTATTTGATAAATAGAAATGAAAACGCACTGGAACTTGGAAGAAAATAGAGTTCATAAAAGTTTTTGTTTTGCCCCTCGCTTTTCGGAGAGGGGTTGGGATGAGGTTTGACTAATAACTGCGAAAAATTTTTATCCACGTAGAAAATTGTAATTACAGCTTTTCTCATTTTTTACCATTGACTAACTACACGCAAACAGTTTGTGATTTTTGAATGGCGATTTATTGAATTCCACGCTAAAGATTGTCGTTGTTTTTTGTTTGAGTAATAAATTGGTGACCATTTTAATTCTTGAAAACTTTATCTGGTTTTGGTAAATACCATTTCTAAAACCACTAGAATTGTTAGCATCGAGTTGGAGCTATTTTCCGCTTACATTCAACGCCTAACTGTATAACCAAAATGAAGATGTGTAAGTGGGTAGTAGCCATAATGCTTGTGGCTATAGTTTTATTAGAGAATGTACAAGTAAATGCGCAAAAAATTAAATGCTATTTTAACCATCCCGTCAACACGGGTTTGTCCACAGGAGTCTATGCTGTCTATGTTAATAATACATTTCCAGACACTATAGCAGCCTATATCAACCGCTCTAAGTATTCCATTGATTTTGCTATTTACAACTTCTCTTCAAATGGAAAAGATTCGATAGCTAAAATTGCTGCGGCAATTAACAATGCCTACTCCCGTGGGGTGCAAATTAGGGTGGTGAGTGATGGTAGTTCAAGTAATAACGCTTTAAAATTGATCAATGCCAGCATTCCTAGGATAGCTAGTCCTACCACCTCTAGTTATGGTATTATGCACAATAAATTTGTGGTTATTGATGTAAATAGTCCTAATGCCGATGATGCGACAGTGATAACGGGCTCCTACAATTTTACACAAACACAAACAGGGCTAGACTACAATAATATTTTAATCATTCAGGATACTGGTGTAACTAGGGCATACTATCGGGAATTTAATAAAATGTGGGGTAGTACTACGATGGTAGCAGATACCATTGCCAGTAAATTTGGCCCCTATAAAACAACGTCCTCTAAGCATTATTTTACGGTGGATGGAAAATTAGTGCAGGTGCATTTTAGCCCAAAAGATACTTGTGGGCTCTATTTAAAAGCTGTTATCAATTCTGCCAGCAAAGATTTGTTTTTTGGCATTTATGCCTTTACTGACAACACGGTAGCCAATAGCATCCTCAATAGAAAAAATGCGGGCGTTCAGGTAAAAGGCATCATGGATAATTTCAGTAAAATCTATACGCCATATACGATTTTAAACAACCCACTAGCCTCGAACATGGTAACTTATACAGGCACTGGTCTATATCACAACAAAATAATTATTGCGGATGCCACCAACCGCTTATCAGATCCTCAAGTAGCTACTGGATCTTTCAATTGGAGTGCCTCGGCTCAAAACTTAAATGATGAGAACTTGGTAATTATCCACGATTCCGTGATTGCCAATCAATATTATCAGTCATTGTGCAACGATTTAGGAGTCAATGGAGGAACACCATGTGGGAGTACTTTGCCCATTGTTTTTTCTCGTTTTTACCTGGAAAATAGCAACCCATTGGGCACATTTAAGTTAGCTTGGACTACCAATATTAGTATTGGTGTTCATTACTTTGGCATTGAGTATTCTGAAGATGGTATCCACTTTGCAGAACAGGATAGGACTCCTGCCTATTTAGACAATAAAACATCCATCTATTATTCCAATGCTTTACAGAACAAAAGCGGATATTATCGCATTGTCGCAGTACAGTCAAACGAAGAAAAATCCTATTCATCTACGCTAAAAATCCAAATTCCTAAGATTGAAGAGGCGTATATCTATCCAAATCCATTTAATACGGATGCCAATTTGGTGTTACCAGAAGGGATAAAAGCTTTTCAGGTAATGGATATTCTAGGCAATTTAATTAAAACGCAAACTGTAAATATTAGTAAGTACAATAAATTGGACTTAGGAAATTATCCCTCTGGACATTATTTTGTTAGGATCATTAGGAAAAACGGAAAAGAACAAATTATCCATTGCACGAAGCAATAAAGAAACCATTGGATTCAAACAGATGCTTTGTACAAGTGTTGTATAACTTCAAAGCCTTTGAAACGAATGTTTTTTTGACAACAAAAAGTAGGTTTTCTTATTAATTATCTAATAAAATGCGAGGGTTTTTAAAGAAAATTTATAATCCCCTCAATTTTTTTTCATTTTATTCAGTTGCAATTATTAAGTTTGCCTACCTACCGTACAGCTATTTTGTTTACAACTTAATTTATTTTTTTGATGTCTAGTACCACTGGTTTATACGATCCCTCCTTTGAACATGACGCATGTGGAATTGGTTTTGTGGCCCACATTAAGGGTAGTAAATCCAACCAAATCATTTCTGATGCCCTCACTATTTTGGAAAACATGGAGCACCGCGGTGCCTGTGGTTGTGAAAATAATACTGGTGATGGTGCAGGGATTATGATACAAACCCCCCACGAGTTTTTCTTTGACGAATGCCTCAAACTAAATGTACATCTGCCTGCTTATGGTAAATATGCAGTGGGTGCATTGTTTTTTCCAAAGGACATGCGGCTTCGTGAGGAATGCAGGGACGTCTTTACAAGGTCTGCTCAAAAATTGGGATTTGATATACTTGCTTACAGAAAAGTACCCGTGAACACCAATGATATTGGCGCAACGGCCCTTTCTGTAGAACCCGAAATGGAACAAGTGTTTATAGCTTGTCCAGATCATATAAGGGATGTAGATACTTTTGAAAGGAAATTATTTGTGTTGCGCAATTATGCCAGCCATACGATTCTAAATTCTGTTAGTACCATTAAGAAAGACCCAATTGGTTTTTACATAGCCTCGTTGTCTTACAAAACAGTGGTCTATAAAGGTCAATTAACAAGCTTACAAGTAAGGGGATATTTTCCAGATTTGAGCGACAAGCGAATGGTAAGTGCCTTTGGATTAATCCATTCTAGGTTTGCTACCAATACCTTCCCTTCTTGGAAATTGGCTCAACCGTTCCGATACATTGCACACAATGGGGAAATTAATACCGTAAAAGGAAACATCAATTGGCTCAAAACAAGCGAAGGGCATTTTGCCTCTCCTTATTTTTCAAAGGAAGAACTGGATATGCTTTGTCCCATCATCTTTGAAGGTCAATCTGACAGTGCTTGCCTAGACAATGTAATTGAGTTGCTTACACTTTGCGGTCGCTCCTTACCCCATGTAATGATGATGTTGATTCCAGAGGCATGGGACAACGCAGAAAAGATGGATCCTTTGAAAAAAGCATTCTATGAGTTTCATGCAACTTTCCAAGAACCATGGGATGGGCCAGCCTCCATATCATTTACTGATGGAAAGATGATTGGAGCTACGCTTGACAGGAATGGACTACGCCCATCTAGGTATTGTGTAACCAATGACGATCGGGTTATTATGGCTTCAGAATCTGGCGTATTACCAGTGGATCCAGCTACCATCATTTTAAATGGAAGGTTGCAGCCTGGTAAAATGTTTGTAGTAAATATTGAGGAAGGCCGAATTATTAGTGATGAAGAGGTAAAACAATCCATTTGTTCCCAAAAGCCTTACGGGGAATGGTTGAACAAATACAAAATAAAGCTAGAGGAATTACCCGAACCAAGGGTTTCATTTACGCACTTAGAACACGACCAAATTTTAAAATACCACAAAGCTTTTGGTTATTCCAGCGAAGATTTAGATACCATCATTACCCCAATGGTGCTGGAAGGAAAAGAGCCCATTGGTTCAATGGGTACCGATGTGCCGTTGGCGGTACTAAGTGACCAACCACAGCACCTGAGCAATTATTTCAAACAATTGTTTGCGCAAGTAACCAACCCACCGATTGATCCGATTAGGGAAAAGATGGTCATGAGTCTGGCCACTTTTGCAGGTAATAATGGTAATTTATTAATAGAAGATCCATTGGCTTGCCACAGTGTAGCATTGCAGCAACCTATTCTCAATAACCATGAGTTAGAGAAAATAAGAAGTATTGATACAGGAATTTTTCAGGCTAAGACCCTTCAAACCTATTTTAGGGCAGATGGATCTGAAGGGGCGCTCGAAAGAGGGCTTCAAAGATTGTGTAGATATGCTACAGATGCAGTGGAAGATGGTTTTGAGGTAATCATATTAAGTGACAGAGCCATTGATAGCGAACATGCCCCAATTCCTTCATTGTTGGCAATCGCTGCGGTACATCATCATTTGATTCGGAAAAACTATCGTGGACAGGTAGGGCTAATCATTGAAGCTGGGGATATTTGGGAAGTACATCATTTTGCATGTTTATTAGCATTTGGTGCCACTGCTATCAATCCATACTTGGCATTATCTACCATCCGCGATTTGAAATTATTGGGCAAGCTCGATACGCAATTAGATGTAGATCAATTAAAGAAAAACTATGTAAAGGCCGTTTGTGATGGTTTATTAAAAGTCTTTTCCAAAATGGGTATTTCTACCCTGCAATCTTATCAAGGTGCGCAGATTTTTGAAATTCTTGGCATTAATAAAGACGTAGTTGATCGATATTTTACAGGTGCAACTTCAAGGATTGAAGGGATGGGATTGGATGAAATAGCCAGAGAAACCTTAGCTAAACATCGTCTTGCTTATACCAAAAATGAATTACCTGTAGATAGATTACCCGTTGGGGGATTGTACCAATGGAAACGCAAAGGTGAGTTCCATTTATTTAATCCGCAGACCATTCATTTGCTACAATTAGCAACTAGCACCAATGACTATGGGGCATTTAAAAAGTATGCTAAGCTGGTGAATGACCAAAGTGAGAAGGCATGTACATTGAGGGGATTATTAGATTTTAAACACAATAGACCTTCTATACCCATTTCAGAAGTGGAACCCGCTGAAAACATTTACAAACGATTTTCTACCGGAGCCATGAGTTTTGGCTCTATATCTCATGAAGCACATAGCACGCTTGCGATAGCCATGAATAGATTGGGCGGAAAAAGTAATACGGGCGAAGGTGGCGAAGATGAATTACGCTACGAAAGATTACCTAACGGGGACACCATGCGTAGTGCCATAAAACAAGTGGCATCTGCAAGGTTTGGGGTGACTAGTTTATACCTTACCGAGGCGGATGAAATACAAATTAAAATGGCGCAAGGTGCTAAACCTGGGGAAGGAGGGCAATTGCCAGGGCATAAAGTGGACGAATGGATTGGGCGCGTACGGCATTCAACGCCAGGGGTAGGTCTTATATCGCCCCCACCTCACCATGATATTTATTCCATAGAGGATTTAGCACAATTAATTTTTGATTTAAAAAATGCGAATAGAGCTGCTAGGATTAGTGTAAAATTGGTTTCTAAGGCAGGAGTAGGTACCATAGCTGCAGGTGTAACGAAGGCGAAAGCCGATGTTGTATTGATAGCAGGTAATGATGGTGGTACTGGGGCATCGCCAATAAGTTCTATCAAACATGCTGGTTTGCCATGGGAGTTAGGTTTAGCTGAAACCCACCAAACTTTGGTAAAGAATAAACTAAGAAGTAGGGTAGTAGTACAGGCCGACGGCCAAATGAAAACTGGTAGGGACATAGCCATTGCGGCCTTGTTAGGTGCGGAAGAATGGGGAGTAGCCACTGCTGCATTGGTAGTAGAAGGTTGTATTATGATGCGTAAATGTCATTTAAACACCTGCCCAGTTGGTGTAGCAACCCAAGATCCTGAACTTAGAAAACGCTTCAAAGGGAATCCTGACCATGTGATTAATTTCTTTAAGTTTATAGTAGAAGAGCTAAGGGAGATAATGGCTGAACTTGGGTTTAGAACGGTGGAAGAAATGGTAGGTCAGTCAGACTATTTGCAAACTAGGGAAGGAATTAAACATTGGAAATTTAGTAAACTAGACCTATCACCTATACTATTTAGAGAGCCAGCCAATCCTTATGTAGGGCTATTCCATTCGGAAGAGCAAGACCATATGATGGCAGATGTATTGGATTGGCAGTTGTTAAAGGCTGCAAAACCTGCATTAGATAATCAGGAAAAAGTAACTGGTACATTTCCCATTAGGAATATAGACAGAACCGTGGGTACTATCTTGTCCAATGAAATTTCCAAAAGATATCGTTCATTGGGTCTAGCACCAAATACCATACACTTTAAATTCAATGGTACTGCTGGTCAAAGCTTTGGTGCATTCAATACCAAAGGGGTAACCTTGGAGTTAGAGGGAGATGCTAATGACTATTTTGGAAAAGGACTTAGTGGTGCTAAACTAATTGTTTACCCTTCTAAACGCTCACAATTTGTTCCTGAAGATAATATCATCATCGGAAACGTTGCCTTTTATGGTGCTACAGATGGAGAAGCTTATATTAGAGGTAAAGCAGGGGAACGTTTTGCCGTTAGAAATTCAGGTTCTAAAGTGGTGGTAGAGGGTGTTGGCGACCACGGATGTGAATACATGACAGGGGGTAAAGTGGTGATACTGGGCGATACTGGCAGAAACTTTGCTGCGGGAATGAGTGGAGGTATTGCTTACATCTACGATGTGAAAAATACTTTTAAAGCGCATTGTAATTTGGAAATGGTGGATTTAGACCCAGTTGCGCCAGAAGATGTAGAAGTCCTTCATCAACTTATTTCCAATCATTACGAATTTACTGGTAGCACGGTTGCAAAATTTGTGTTGGACGATTTTGAACATCAACTCAAAAGTTTCATTAAAGTATTTCCAAAAGATTACAAAAAGGTTTTACAAACCAAAGCCACCAATTTGGTACAAAGCGTGTAGAAATCTGCAAAACGCTTGTTGATTAATAATTTTTTACTACGCCACTAAAGATATAAATAGAGGAAAGAATGGGTAAACCAACTGGATTTTTAGAAAAGACAAGATCGTTACCAGCCAAACGTTCAGTAGAAGAACGGAAAAAGGATTACAAGGAATTTGTTCATCAATATTCAGAAAAAGAACTAGGCGAGCAATCTTCTCGCTGCATGGATTGTGGTGTACCTTTTTGCCACAATGGTTGTCCACTAGGAAATGTAATTCCAGAATTTAATGATGCTGTATATAGTGGTAACTATCGCGAAGCCTATGAAATTCTCATTAGTACCAACAATTTTCCTGAGTTTACAGGAAGGATTTGTCCAGCCCCATGCGAGAGTGCATGTGTATTAGGCATTAATCAACCACCGGTTGCTATTGAAGAAATTGAACGCCACATTATTGAAATAGCTTTTGACAAAGGCTTTGTAAAACCACGGAAACCGAATCATAAAACAGGTAAAAAAGTAGCCATTATTGGTAGTGGGCCTGCAGGTTTGGCTGCGGCAGCTCAATTAAACTATGCAGGTCATAGCGTTACCGTTTTTGAGAGAGATGAAAAGCCTGGAGGCTTGTTACGCTACGGCATTCCAGATTTTAAGCTAGAAAAAAAAGTTGTGGATAGGCGAATCGCTTTAATGGAAGAGGAAGGCATCATTTTTAAATGTCATTCTAACGTTGGGGTGAATGTATCTGTGGGCGATTTGTTACGGGGCTATAATGCCATCGTAATTGCCACTGGATCCACAGTTCCAAGAGATTTACCTGTACCTGGGCGATCCTTGGAGGGAGTATATTTTGCTATGGAATTCTTGAAGCAGAATAATAAATTTGTAGATGGCGTTGACCTGTTTGCAAATGCCGATATTGAGAGTAATATTTTACCGAAAGAACTTAAAGCTACTGGTAAAAACGTTGTTGTTATTGGTGGAGGCGATACAGGTAGTGACTGTGTTGGCACCAGCAATAGACACGGTGCAGCCAGTGTAACACAATTTGAATTAATGCCAAAGCCATCGGCAGAAAGAACCCCTTACATGCCATGGCCAACCTACCCAATGGTACTAAAGACCACCTCATCTCACGAAGAAGGGGTAGAGCGGCAATGGGCTGTAGCTACAAAAGAGTTTATAGGGAATGAAAATGGTCAATTAAAAGCCATTAAAACAGTTGAACTAGAGTGGAAAACCACTGAGGATGGTCGTCCAGCTCATTTTGAAGAAAGAGCTGGGAGTGAAAAAGAAATACCCTGTGAATTAGCTTTATTAGCAATGGGTTTTGTACATACTCAAAAAGAAGGTTTACTCTCTCACTTAGATATTGAATTGGATAATCGTGGGAATATCAGGGCTACCGATTCAGCTTATCAAACCAATATAGCCAAAGTATTTGCGGCAGGCGATGCCAGAAGAGGACAAAGTTTAGTCGTTTGGGCTATTAGCGAAGGAAGGGAATGTGCCAGAAAAGTAGATATTTTCTTAACTGGACATTCTATTTTAGAAACCAAAGACGAATCTATCTTACAAGCCATGCTTTAGTGTAGTGGAAAATGATCGGTTGCTATGGATTGAAAATAAGGATTTGGAATAAGCAAATTATTGTTGCGGGATTAGGAATTGAGGGAATCGATACAATCTGAAAATTTATTCAGTGTAAATAGTTTATTAAAAGGCCGCTGTTGATAGAAACAGTGGCCTTTTTTATTGTTGTTAGTCTCATCCAATAAACCCGAAAAAAAACTAGAAACCCGAGTGAAGATTTTTGGTAAAATCAACTTACTCGTTTTTTCAATACATCCCTAATCTTTAATACCTAGCCATCCTGCGCCGATTTCTTTCACCTCCTCATGTTGCAAACTATCCAAGTTTATCACCTGTAAATCTTGGTGGGGTGAAGTTTGAAAATCGATACGTTGCTTTTGAACAATCTTTCGCAAGCATTTTTGAGCAACTTGCTCAACAATATCATCAAAGGGTTCAAATAGGGTAAGCGCAGCTATTTGATACAGTCGAACCAATACATTGATGCGATGAACAAAAGCTTGTATTTGCTCAATAAAAGGTAATTGGTTCAAAGCCACCAAGTGCAAAATGGTCTTTTGCCGAACACTATCTACAGGGTGGTAGCTCGCTCACAAACGATAATGAGCGAGACGGTCGATTTGAACCTTGACAGACTTGGATATGATTTTCAAAAACAAGCGGCAAAGGACAAAAGAGTGCTAACATAATCCAAATGGCTTGGGTGACTCCAAATCATTGGTGCCGTATTTTTTTCTCTGTCTTATTACTTGTCCAAATTCGTCTCCTTGTGGTAATACTTTTAAAATTCTGTCCGAGGAAATAGATTTGGTTAAAACAATTTGATAGTCTTCCAAAGCAAAAGTCATAAAGTCAATGTCAGCAGTTTTCTCAGACAATGCTTTTGGTGATTTTTGAATTTCGAGTTCTGCTAATTTCAGAAACAATTCAGTTTTTTTTTCGTGGTCGTAAATGTCACTGCCAAAATTTGATTTTCTTGCTAATTCTTCGCCAAGTCGCAATAATACAGTTTGTCTAAATTCTATTCCTAATGTCTTTAAGTTTGTTATTTCTTTTTTGAAGTCGTCTCTCTTTGTTGCACCAATCCAATGTCCAAAATATGCTGGCATATCATCCTGCTTTAGTCTAAATACAATGCCGTTATATTTCTTCCTTTCTCTGACTCCACATTGATTGAAGAAATAAATCCACCATCTGTCAAGTGATTTTAGTCCTGTTAATGGAAAGCAATAAAGTCCTTTTTTAGATTTTGTAATTCCGTTCTTAAAAATCGTCTTTGTTTTACTAACTGGTGTCCAATGTACAGCTAACATACTTTGAAGTTTGGTGTGTCACAATATTGCACATATAGAAAAAGGCTTTGCTTATATTTGGGAACTAGCATACCGTCAATAACCGAAGCCAAATGATTGCAATATTGCCGCAATTTTATTCATACACCAAATTCACACCCTACACTAGAATTGAAGCAGCTATGACGAACAAAGAATTAGTGGTAAATACTGAGAATACTAATGAACAAAATGGGATTTGGAAATCCCAAATATCTATTCAGTCGACATGTCCTGCGGAACATGTCGCCCAGCAGAGGAGGTATGTACTGATAAAATAGAAAAGCAACATAAAAACATCCAAACACTCAAAAAACAACCGCTCCCCCCAGCCAACACAAAAAATGATAACCCCATAAAGTATTTGATTCTCTAGTAGAATAGGTTTCGTTCAACTAGGTTTTCATTGCAAGTCCTTCGGACGCAACGAAAACCTAGTTATTGTGTGCTTCTTTTTTACCTCAAGTTTGGAAAAGGTAATCTATAAGTCAAAGAATATTTTTCTCCATTAATCTCTACAGCCTGCTTTTCTTTCATACTGCGTAATAGTTTGATAAAATCTTCAAAATATTTCTTGTCCAAATAGATACTATAAAGGTCATCACTTCTCTTTACCGTTGTTTTACTGTTTATGTCATCCCAATCTTTGTTCCATTTCAGAGGCTTTTCAGGTGAATAGCTATATTTTGTCGCCATTACTTCAAATTTGTCAGGAAGCCATTCATTCGCAGTGTCGCTTTCAAACTTAATAATATTGTCATAGACAGTTAAAAAGTCAGTTGGTGTCTTCTGTCTGGCTTCGTTTTTTTGGTCACGTAGTCGTCCATAAACACTTATTTGTCTAGCCGTGTCAAAGTTAAGAAGCATAATATTAGTTGGTTGGTCTGTCCAAGTAGAAGCTTCAATAAATTCTTGTTGTTTCATTAAACTATCTGTAATTCCAAAGGATTTAATGATTTTTTGTGTTGTTTCTCTGTCGTTTCTAACCTCAAAGTACTTCCATCTTTTTTCAATTACTTTCTTATAAATAATTTGTCCGTTCTTATACAAAGCGAAAGTTGGTACGTCTGAACCGATAACCATAAGCCACGGGTCGGTCTCAATTAGAACAACAATTGGTTGTCCATATTTTTCATTGAAAGTTTGTCCAAAAGAGAAGGTCAAACTAAATGTCAACAAAATTGTCAGAATGATTTTTGTCATACGGAATGTTTCTTTAAAGTAGCACACAACGAAAAAGGCTTGGCGTTTGTTGGAGAATTAGAATTCCGTCAGCCCATAACTGAAGCCAAATGATTGCAATATTGCTGATGTTTTATTCATAAGCCAAATTTATAACGTCCGTCCTGAACTGAAGCACAATATAGAACAAAAGCTGACGCAATATTCGTCAAGCCCCATTAATGCCAAACCTAATGTTGCACGCCGTTTTTCTACCCATCAAATGTTTGTCTGACTTTGTTGCTCCAAACTGCAACAAAGTTTTTTGCAAAGTTTTCTTTTTTGCTTTCTGTCGCAACACTCCAATATCGCTTATAAAAACTGTCAACAGAATGTCCAATTTCGTGAAGTAAAAGGTCATTCAAATAATAGTCTTTAATGGTTTTGTCTGTCCATTGCAAATACCAACCATTTTCATCTTGTTGCAAGTCTGTGCGGTACTTTTTATAGTAATTGAGATTTTTATTTTCAGGTTTTGTCTTGCCAAACCTCATTTTATTGTCAGTTGGAAATGGATGCAAAACAATTAAATAAACTTTGCTTCCACAAATAAAACAACCTTGAAAAGTGTCGCCATTTAGGTATTGTGTTTTCTTGATTTTCTGCAACCAAATATGTGTCAAATGCTCTGTATGTTCTTTGGGCAATTTAGCAAGTGTCAATTTAATTTCGTCGATGGTTACAGGAAAATAAAAGTCTCTTGAAGGATTTTCAAGAATATAAATTGGTGTTTCGTCTGTCGAATTTGGTGCTGCTAAATTGTGTTGTCTATTGAATATTTTGTCAGCAAGTTTAGGAAAAGTTCGTCCACCATAAACATCTCCAAGTTTCCTATTCTTTTTCCAAGCTGTATGTTTTTTAGTAAGCATTAAGTCTTGTAATTTTAATCAAATAGAGTGTTGTCACAAAATGGCGTGCAACGTTTTGCAGCGTGGCGAAGTGGCGGATTTAGAAGCACTTACTTTCATTTTTGCACTAAACTTCATTTGAAAACCAAATGTTCAATTTAGCACGGAAGCCGCCATTTTGCCAAACTGCTGTTATGCGTTCGCCTTTTTTCTTATTCAAATAATTTGTCATAATAAGCATAAATTAATGGTGCACCGCCTGTATGAATAAAAATTACTGTTTCGTTGCTGTTAATTTTCCCAGTTTTTATATGGTCTATTAACCCTGTCATTGCTTTTGATGTATAAACTGG
>JAIXOJ010000017.1 GCA_027486835.1 Chitinophagaceae bacterium | reverse complement strand
TGTAGGCACTCGAATTGTCAATGTAGGCACTCGCATTGTCAATGTAGGCACTCGCATTGTCAATGTAGGCACTCGCATTGTCAATGTAGGTACTCGCATTGTCAATGTAGGTACTCGCATTGTCAATGTAGGCACTCGCATTGTCAATGTAGGCACTCGCATTGTCAATGTAGGCACTCGCATTGTCAATGTAGGCACTCGCATTAGCAATGTAGGCACTCACATTGGCATAGTAAGCACAAGTATTGGCAGCTGAAACCTGAATTTAAAAGATTTCGGTACACAGATAAATAGAAAAAGCATCAAGGCTTTCCAATTGCGAATACCATGATGCTTTTTCTATTTTCGAAGATGAAATTAGATATGTAGCTTCTCTTTTTTCTGTAAGAGTTCTGCTACTGTTTCCACATACATTTCATCGGGTACACAGCAGTCTACTGGGCAAACTGCCGCACATTGTGGTTCTTCATGAAAGCCTTGGCATTCTGTACATTTATTGGGGGTAATGAAATAAGTATCTACACTAACTGGTTCAAACCTATCAGCAACATCTACAACCGTTCCATCCATTAATGTAAAGGAACCTTTAACGGAAGTGCCATCTGATATTGCCCACTGAACGCCACCTTCATAAATAGCATTGTTAGGACATTCTGGTTCGCAAGCCCCACAATTGATACATTCATCTGTTATTTTAATCGCCATAACTGTATTTTTGAATTTATTGGCGGTAAAAGTAAAAGAGTAAAATCAATTAAAAAAAATGGATTTAGAAACTAGATTAAACCTACTTGAAAAATTAGGTGGTTATATGCAAAGTACTGATGAGAATTGGCAGGAGATTAAAGAAAAAGCAGCGTATGAAAATCCTTGGTTTTCATTAGAATTTGTTGAAAAAGCCACTAATAATATTGCATCTGGATTTCTTTTGGGGCATAAACTTAGGGATTGGGTAAGTCAATATACCATAAGTAATGAAACAGAAAAAAATATTAGCGTAGGGATTGTGATGGCGGGAAATATTCCATTGGTGGGTTTTCATGATTTTCTATGCTGCTTTGTGGCGGGTCATCAGCAAGTGATTAAAACTTCTTCACGCGACTCCGTACTCATAAAACATCTTGTTGAGTACCTAATTTCTTCAAACACCCAAGTTTCGGAAATGGTGTCTTTTGCCGATAATTTAAAAGGTTGTACTGCTTACATTGCTACAGGAAGTAACAATAGTAGCCGCTATTTTGAACAATATTTTGGAAAATATCCCCATATTATTAGAAAAAACAGAACTTCTGTAGCGATATTAACAGGGAAGGAAACGACGACAGAATTAGCTAATCTGGCTGATGATATCCAACTATATTTTGGTCTTGGTTGTAGAAACGTAACCAAAATATTGGTACCTAACAATTATGATTTTCTGCCTTTACTAACTGCACTTAAAGCTTACGACGCTTATTTTGAACACCATAAATACAAACATAATTACGATTATCAGTTGGCTTTGCACATGATGGGGCAGAAAAAATACATGACCAATGGCTCAATTGTACTATCAGAAAATGTTTCTTGTTTTTCGCCTATTAGCCAATTGAACTACGAATATTATGATGAAGAAAACAAAGTTTCCATCATCAATCAGTTAAAGGCGGATGAATCCGTTCAAGCCATTGTAGGAACTGGATTCATCAACTTTGGTGAAGCACAAAAACCAACCCTTACAGATTATCCAGATGGAGTTGATACCCTGTATTTTTTAACCTCGTTATGAGTTGAGGGCATAAAAAAAGGTCATTTTGTAAATACAAAATGACCTCTAACGATTACTTGCCATGTAAAAATTTTTATGACGTGTTAGGACAAGTAAAGGAACACGTCAAACGCAATTATTTCTTCTTAGAAGAATCAGCTTTAGCAGTTGAATCTACTTTGTGGGTTGTATCAGTAGCAGCTTTTGCAATTGAATCAGCAGCAGCAACCTTAGCTAAAGAATCAGCAATTTTAGCAGAATCAACAGTAGTTTCTTCTGGTTTACCAGTACCACAAGCAGCAAATGCACCTAGTGCAACAACAAATAATAATTTTTTCATTTTAAAGCTTTAATTTTGTGAGTGAATTGAACATTAATACTTAAACAATCAGAAAGGTAACCTACAAAATCAAAATTTTTTTTTGATTTTTTTTAAAGCTTTTATTTGGGTTACTTTTAGGGACATGATTGTATAAAACCTTAGATAGTGAAAGCGGAGATTAACGAACAAGCCCTTTTGAATGGGCTAGCTAATAATGACAGGAAGTCGATTGAATTTATTTACAAAAATAATTTCAATTCCATCCAATCATTTATTATTAATAACAACGGTTCTTATGATGACGCTCGAGATATCTTTCAAGAAGCGATGATTGCGCTGTATGAGAAAGCACGAAGTAATTCATTTATTTTAACCTGTAAATTAAATACGTATGTACATTCCATATGCCGGCGTCTTTGGCTCAAGAGACTTCAACAATTGGGAAAATTTTCTAACCAGATGGATCATCTCGAAGAAACTGTTTCTGTTGAAGAAGATTTGGAAACGCATCTAAGACGGAATGCTGAATTCATGATTATGGAAAGGGCTTTAAACAGCCTTGGTGAACCGTGTAAAAGTTTGTTAGAGGGCTTTTATCTGAAACAACTCGATATGCAAACCCTTGCTAAAGATTTTGGGTACACCAATGCAGATAATGCCAAAAACCAGAAATACAAGTGTTTAGTGCGTTTAAAGAAGTTATTTTTCACTCAATATAATATTGGCGAGTAAATAGTTAATGTATGAATGACGATATATTGATGCTCCAAACCATCGAGCGATATTTAGATGGCGTAATGTTGGAGGATGAGAAAAAGTATTTTGAGCAATTAAGGAAAAACACGCCCGAAATTGATCAAATGGTGGTTGAACATTCCATGTTTCTAAACCAGTTGGATCTGTTTAGTGAGCGCAAGAAAATGAAACATAGCCTCAATGATATTCACGATAAATTGTTGGCTCAAGGCGACATTAATGAGGGTATTGAAGAAACGTTCAAAGGCAAAGTGATACAACTATATCATAGGTACAAAAAAGATATTGCCATTGCAGCTTCTGTGGGTGGTGCTATTGCGCTTATTATTAGTGGGCTTTTCACTTACTTTTCTCCAATTGCATCTGGCAATAAATTACAACAGCTCAGTATTGAGTTTGATGCCATCAAACGGAAGCAAATTGTTCAAACCACCCTTCTAAATGAAGTGAAAGGGAAGCTTCCTAAAAATGTAAACCTTATTAGTGGAGGATCGGGCTTTTTGATTGATGCAAAAGGCTATATCGTTACCAATGCACACGTATTAAAAGGCAATAGTGCTATTGTAGTAAACAACGAAGGGAGTGAATTTAATGCCGATATCGTATTTGTGGATGCTACAAAAGATCTAGCCATTTTAAGAATTGTGGATGCTGATTTCAAGAGCCTAAAGCAGCTTCCCTACAGCATAGAGAAAGCTAATATTGATTTGGGAGAAGAAATTTTCACCCTTGGCTTTCCTAAAAATGATATTACTTACACCCAAGGATATTTGAGTTCAAAAACAGGATTAAATGGTGATACCCTTTCTTACCAAGTACAAATGAACTCTAACCCTGGTAATAGCGGTGGTCCAGTATTTAATGCAGATGGGGAAGTGATAGGCGTTTTAAGCTCTAGACAAACACAGGCAGATGGTGTAACTTTTGTGATAAAAAGTAAGAATTTACACCTCTTAATTGATGGGCTTAAAAAGGACGATTCTACTTTCCAAAAAGTAAAGCTGCCACTTAACACGGCGTTAAAAGGTAAGGATAGAAAAACTCAAGTAAAGAAAATTCAAGATTGTATTTTTTCTGTAAAGGCTTACAACAAAGTGCCAGCATAGTAGGCTGATTATATTATACGGTGAACAAAAAAAGGAGCAGTTTACATCATCATTGATGTAGGAGGCTGTTCCTTTTTTTTTATAGCTATGCTAATAATGGATTTCGGGCAACTACAATACCAACTTTAATGAATCAGCTTAAAGCATTTTTTCATTATGTTGATTTTTAGGTTCGATTTGGTGGGGGTAGGTTCTCCATCTATATGCAGCGGTGCTAGTTTGAGGTTTTTGATGTTGATGCTCGGGGTTTGAAAGTAAAGTACGTGCTTGGTACTCATATCCGAAACCAAACTTTGGAGTTTGTTGTTGCCCCTAATTTGATTGATTAGTACAAAAGGCAGTTTGGCCTTACTCATCTTTTGAACTATAACAATGTCGAGCATACCATCGCTAAGATTGGCCTGTGGCGCTATGGTTACATGATTGCCAAATTGGTTACCATTGGCTATACTGATGAAAAAAGCCTCGGTAAAAAATGTAAAATCATCCACGGTTAGTTCAAACTGGTAGGGCTGGGCTTTAAAAAAGTTAATGAGGCTTTGTTGCGTATAAGAGACCAGCCCCCGCGTATTTTTTTCTGAAAAATCTTTAGCCACTTGTGCATCAAATCCAAGCCCACTGAGCATGCAAGAAAATTGGTCGTTTACCATAAAGGCATCTACATATTTGGCAGTACCGTTAAAAACAGTAGCAATGGCGTCTTTTATTTTCGAAGGAATACCAGCAGCGAGTGCTAATCCGTTACCAGAACCAATTGGGATGATTCCAAAATTAACATCTACCAATTGATGTAGCGCATTTACAACTTGGTTAACAGTGCCATCGCCGCCAACAATAACAACATCGGTGATTCCTTCTTTTTCTATTTTATCTTTCAAGAAGTCATAATTACCGCTTGCATTGGTGGGTACAATTTCAAAAGGAACATTAAATCCTGCAGCCATTTTGGTGATGAGTGCAGAAACAGAACTTTTCTTTTTGGTGCCTGAAACGGGGTTTATCAGGAAAACTATTTTTTTACTCATGGTGGCAGTTTGGGTCGTTAGAAGCGGCAAAAAAACAGGAATAAAAAATAGCAATTACTATTTTAGTTTTTAATTAAAGCTGGCGACTAACTGGTGAAGTGTTTAAGTGATGTCGGAATGAGGATAAATAAAGTATCGCAAAGTACGACGACCTAAGGATTAGCATCATAATCTGGTTCTGTACTTTCTCTGTATGGTATTTTCATCTGTTTGGATTTTGAAGCAAGGAAGCTGTCAAAATCTTTTTTATAAGATAGACTTACCCCTTGTCTGTTTCTTCGACCAAGGGTGGAACCGCTGATGTCTAAACTGTTTTTACTAAACACAATACTGCGTAATCTTTTATCGGGAGTTAGTATCAGTTCGATGTTTAGATCAGGCAACCATTGGAAATTGCCATTGGCTATGGTGGAAGTAGTTCCTAAATTAAAGTCTAAATCACCTCCAAACGTTACTACTACATTGTCATTAAAAAAGCTTTTCCCCACTTTAAAGTTGATATTGGTTCTGTCTAAACGATTGTTGGATGTTGCCGTAAGTCCACTACTTTGATCCAAAATACTAGAACTGCTGTACACAGAGGTGCCCAAATCGAAACGGAGGCTTCTGTCGCGGGTTAGCTTGTACAAAAGGTTAGATACCGCCTTATTTACTTGTTTCGTAAGCAATTGCGAAATGGTATTAACACCGAAATTATTGAAGGTATTTCCGCCACTACCAGAAAGAACACCTTGGCCATAAGGGGCAAATGTGCCAAAAACAATCAAGGAGGTTGCCTGCGATAACATTTCTGCTTGGTCAGATTCTACCCTGTTGATAAACTCTCCAAATACGGCATCGGTTTTTATAGGACTTCCTTGTGGAAAGTCTAATCCGAACGTGATGGTTGGCTTAATTAGTTTATCCCTAAGCGAAGCAATTACGTAAACCGTTCCTCGATAGGATTTAGTGGAGTTACTCACGGTTGCTTGTTGATTAGCAATTAAATCTCCAAGGCTTACTCTTTCTGCGGTGTATTGGGCATCGATGTGTAAATCAGCTTTCAAAGGGTCACCAGTCCATTCTATGTAGTTGCCTGAGCCGGGTAGCATATCAAATGGTTTACGGATAAATGATTGGAAATTAAAATCGTAGCTACCACGATCTATGTTATACCGGCCTTTCATAGATAGTGGACTGGAAGTACCTACTAGAATTTTTAACCGTCCGTTTCCAACAGCCTTAATTACGTCACCAGTCATTTCATCTAGCAGCACGTCGATTTTTACATTGTTGTTGGCCGTTAAATCCATATCAACGGTCATGTTGAAGTTGCTATTTTTTGGGGCATTCAACATTTCGGTACCGTATTTCTTAAACACAATAAAATCAGCATCCCCGCTTTCTTTATTGATGGAGCTGGGAATATAAATGTGCGAACTATCGTTGGATTCCCCCACTATTTTTAGAATGGCATTGTATTCTGGGCCTTTGAAACTAACAGATGCCTTTCCAATGGCTTTACCGTAAAATTGTTTATTGTCTTTAGCCTTGGTGTCTATCAATAGGAGCTTGCCAGTACTTAAAGAAAAGTCATAGGCCATGTTTTTAAACCCTTTTTCAAAGAGTTTGCCCTTTACCGAGCCTTTATTTTTAAATCGGTCTTTAATGGTAAATTGATTGAAATTGATGCCATCTTCTACAAAATTGATGGTGGCACTATCTATAGAATAGTACACTTGGGTATAATTAACCCGAAGCCCAGCATTATACACTTTCACATTCCCCAATAAATCTGGATGGTCTGGATGGCCTTTGATGGTGAGTGTTCCTGTTGCTTTACCAGTAATGTCTGAAAAAATATCCCCCAAAAACTGTTGTAAGAAGCCAAGTTTTGTTTCAAATAAATTGGAATTGACCAAGAACTGCTCCTCCGAAGTATCTTTTAGGTTGTAGTGTCCTTCTGCATTGAGTAAGTAGTTTTTATTGGGCGATGAAGCTTTGAAATTGATCATTTTAGAGGCATTGTTATACTTAGCATTAAGATTAATAATGCCTAAAGAGTCGTTATCTACTCTAAATTGTTCTGCCTGTAAAGTGGTTTCCACGTTAAACGCTCCGTAAAAATCATTCAAATGAATATCACCATTGGCCAAACCCTCTAATTGGGGCGACTTCATAAACAAGGAAGTGATGTCTCCAATAACCACATCTTTTAGTTTTACCACTAAGTTGCTTTCAATTCCTGTATCGTTGTTTTTCTCCGATTCTACTTTAATCTCCTGTAAGCCTTGTGTAAATTTTACATTTTCTGCACTCACGTTATCGCGGGTAATGATGATTTCCCCACGCTTCTCCAAGTTCCATTTTTTGCTATTCAGCATAAAATAAGACGGATTGAAATTCACTTTAAGGCCATCCTCTAAGGTGGTAATGTCCGCTTGGATATTGGCTTCATTCATTTGATTTTCTGCTTGTACCTGTAGGCTAACAGTGGAATGGTCGTTGCCAGAAGCCACCGTAATCATGGTATTGGGAAAATTGATGCTATCGCCCAGCCTTGTGTTCATGATATTGCCTTTTATCTTCAAGGAATCTAAAGTGCCAGCACCCGCAAACACCACCCCTGAAAGCTGGTATTGGTCATACCGTAAGGTTGGCAAATCGGCACTTACACTAAATTTATTGGTGTTGGTATTTACGCTTCCAATAATGGTAGCATAGTCTATACCCCCTAATTTTTTATCTAGTATTCGCGCATACTTATCAAAGTCTTTGGTAAATAGGGTTACGGTAAAATCTTGGTTTACAGGAGTTACAACGGGTGCAATAAAATACGATGGATAATAATGGTGTAAATAGGTTTGAAAAGCATTCGGTAAATCAAGCAATTGGTAGTTTTTGCCTTCAATGGTTAGGGAAAATTCGTTACTAGTAAGGGTAAGTTTTTTTGCTCCTTCAATTATTTGGGTATTGAGTACTAGCGAGTCAAAACTCAGCTTGTTGCTGTCGTGCAGCAAATTGGCATTCAAGATTTTTGCCGTACCTAAAAAGTCATCAATGTTGTTACCCGTAAAGTTTAAATCCAGTAGCCCGGTAAGCTGAATATCTTGGTTAGAAAGGTTTAGTTTTTTGAAATTACTATTCACCAAATCCCCCAGAATGTTCACCTTGGTTTCATTTCCCGTAAGGTTAATTTCAATAGAACTGGTTAAGTCAAAATTGGGGTCATCTACTTTTAGTTCCCCGCTAAAGAATTTATTGGCGATGCTGCCATCCACTTTTATATTGGTATAATTATATCCATTGAACTCAAAACCCTCAAAAAATCCATTGAGTTTGGTATTTACATTGCTCAAACGAAAACTAGTGCCTTTAATATTTCCTTTAAAGTTGACAGTGCCCAATTGAGTACTATTTACAAATTTGCCCAGATTAAACCGCTGCGCCGTAACCGCACCTTCGTAAGTAGGCTCGCCCACTTTTGGAAATTGCATTGCAATGTCAGCATCTAAAGCCCCAATACTGGTACTTACCACCCCCTTTGCCTTAAAATTCCTAATAGTGCCGTTGTAATTACCCCTGTAAAAAACCGTACCCAAGGCGGCCAAATTGGGATTAGTAAATTGCTTGATTATCGGAGCAAATACCCCCACTTCCGCACTGTTGGTTTTCACCACCCCATTGGTTAAGCTGATATTGGTGCTGTTAATATTGGGGAGACCTTTCATGGACAAATTGCCCGAAACGGTACTAGCCCCCCCTGCGGTACTGGCAAAAAGGTTCTTTACATCAAAATCGGCAACAGTACCCTTGAAGTTACCAGAAACCACCACTTCCTTTTTCCAGTTTTTAAGCTCAGGTGCAAAAAACGCCACATCATCGCTGTGAATTTTAGCTGCTTTCATTTTGCCCACCATTTCTACCTGAGTAATATAATTATTAAAGTTTTCCACAAAATGCTTATAGTGCATGGCGTAGTAGTCGGTGAGTCTGCTTTTATTGGTTCGGAGATCTAGCTTGGCCAATTCTATTATTTGCGGTGTAATGCGCATTTGGGCTTTCAACTTTTTCAGGTCAAATCCACAACGCTCTTTGCAGGCAATATCCATTGCCGCACGCATGGTGTCGTTAATAAACGTGAAATGATTCAGCGAACCCGTTAATTGGGTTATTTTAATGTGCGACCCATCAAAATGGTTCACGTGTTTGTCTTCGCGGATATCGCTGGTAAAAATGCCATTCTTTAAAGTTAGGCTATCAACACTCAACCAAATACCTGGATTAAACACCCAATCATCAGGCACTGCGAGATCTTTCTTCCTGATAGAATCGGGCCTAAATCCATCAAACTCCTCAATGAAATACTGAGGTTTTTCTAGTTCTAAGGTGTTTACTAAAAATTTAACCTTAGGCAAGTCCACTTTTTTAGCATCCATCAATAGCCCATCCACTTTAATGGTCATTTTTTCGCCGCGCCACTCATCGTTTTGGATAAAACAAACATTTTTGAAATCCAATTTTTTCAGGTCAAGTATAAAATTGCTTTCGTGTTTTTTGGGTTGGGGAAGTTTAGTAGTATCCGTTTTTTTGGGTGAATAATGATCAATGATGTATTGATAATTCCATTTGGCCGAGTGTGAACGCAGCAAATGAACCACCGCATCTTCTAGGCCAATATATTTAAGGTCTATTTTGTTTTTCAAGAAAAACCAATCAGTAATTCGCACCCGCAAAGCACCTGCATAGAGTAAAGTGTCTTTGTTGCGATCTTTTACCAACAAGCCTTCTACGTTCATTTTATCAAAAAGGCTAAATCGTACATGGTTAATATGTACTTCGCTTTTTAATTCTTCGCTGATGGTATTGGTTACTTTTTTTACCAACCAATTTTGTATAGGCGATAACTGAATGGCAAGCAACAACACCATAAATAGTGCTATCACGATTAATAAAAATCTACCAGTTATTACCAATACTCTCTTCAATGAACCCTTTTTAGTGGTGTGTAAAAATATAAGAACTTGGCCATTGCCAAATACAATACCAAAAAAAACAAAATCCTTCTTTTTTTTGATGGTACTGGTTGGTATATTAACATTTGCCTACATGTGCTAGTATTTTCTCCACGGGGATAAACTTTTTGAATGGTGATTTAAGGATGATATTGGAGGGATGCATAAAACCTTTTCGTTTTTTGCCCTTCGCTATTTGGAGAGGGGTTGGGGCTCAACTAATAGCGGAGAAATACTTTTATGCCCCCGTGAACCGTAAGGGGATGATGTACAACCTAATTGTTACTGAGAAATGCTGTTTTCGATATTGCCAGTACTACCGTCCTTTAGATAATTGTGTATTGCCATTGTTATTTACTTCGCAAAATGAGAAAATACTTACAAGAATGAATAATTTTATTCTAAAAAAGATAATTTACTAGCAAGAACAAGTTCACACTATCTAGCGGAAAGAATTTGCTAGCAATAATGAGTCCCTGTAATCTAGCGAAAAGAAAATACTAGCAATAATGAGCCCACGCTATCTAGCGGAAAGAATTTACTAGCAATAATGAGTCCACGCTATCTAGCGGAAAGAATTTACTAGCAATAATGAGCCCACGCAATCTAGCGGAAAGAATTTACTAGCAATAATGAGCCCACGCAATCTAGCGGAAAGAAAATACTAGCAATAATGAACCCACGCTATCTAGCGGGAAGAAAATACTAGCAACAGTGAGTCCATGCCATAAAGCGGAAAGGATTTACTAGCAGGAATAGCGTTCTACATTTTATTTCAATAGCCTCAATAAAATAGTTAGGCGCTATCGCGATATTGCCAAAATAGGTAACAGTAAGGCCGTTAGTATTCCAAGGCACTTTTTAGTAAGCATCGGTTTTGACCA
This sequence comes from Chitinophagaceae bacterium, assembly GCA_027486835.1. Taxonomy (GTDB): domain Bacteria; phylum Bacteroidota; class Bacteroidia; order Chitinophagales; family Chitinophagaceae; genus Parasediminibacterium. The sequence goes on along the minus strand of JAIXOJ010000017.1, from coordinate 14,896 downwards.
TGCGGCAACAAGTAGATTACTACACAATATTTCTTCCACCGATATACACCCGTGATTTGCTTTGAAACCCACATGCCTGCTGCTTTTGCTCGAATGATTTATTGACCACATCCTGAAAGTGGTTTCAAATGGGCGGTGGAATCAAAAACCCAAAAAGGCTGGAACCGATTTACGCTACATCATTATCAGCCCATAAAATAAAAATTGATTGTTAGCATGGAAACACACAACTTCCTTACTGCTAGTTGACACCCCTTAATTGCTTATTTGCGGAAAAGTAAAACACTGCAAATCGTATGTACCTACATTCGCCCTGCACGATTGCCCGCCATTATTTACAATTTCAATTTATCACCTATTTGCATACAAATGAAAAAATGGATGGCCGTCGGCTTATTAATGATTCAATTCTTGCCTCTTTATTCCGAGGCGCAACCAATTCCCCAGAAAATACCCATAATTATAGATTCTGCTGATTTAACTGCTTGTATTAGGTATGCCATTCAACATAAGCCCATTATTCAGCAATCCTTAGTGGATGAAGCTACCACCCAGTATGCAATTAAAAGCAAGTTGGCAGATTGGTATCCCCAAATCAATGCCGACTATGCCGTGCAACATAATTTTAAGTTGGCTACCTCTTATAATGCAGGGAATTTCATCCAATTTGGCACCTTAAATACCTCTACCGCCCAATTTTCAGTAACCCAAAATTTGTTTACAAGAGATTTATTATTAGCAGGAAAATCGCAGAAAACCGTGGAAGAGCAAGCAGCTAACAACACCGTAACCAGTAAAATTCAAATAGTAGCTCAGGTTAGTAAAGCCTATTTTGACGTGGTACTTACCCAAAAACAAGCAACCATTTTGTCACAAACTATTGGAAGGTTACAAACTAGTTATACCGATGCCTATAATAGATACAAAGGGGGCATTGCTGACAATATCGATTACAAGCAAGCTGCCATTGCGTTGAACAATGCCAAATCGCAATGGAAAAGCCTTCAGGAGCAATTAAATGTGAAGTATGCAACCCTTAAAAACGCAATGGGGTATGCAACAAACAGCCCGCTTAAACTGGTTTTTGATAACGGATTGCTACAGAGTGGCTTGATAGTAGATACGTTGCAGGGGCCTCAATACCAAAACAGAATAGAATATAAAACCTTGCAAACGCAGAAAAAAATACAAGCATTTAATTTGGACTATGCTAAATGGAGCTATTACCCCAACGTGAGTGCATTTGGTAGTTACAACTTAAATTTTTTAGACAACGATTTTGGCAAATTATATGGTCATAATTATCCCAATTCCTTCGCAGGAGTGCGGATGTCGCTGCCTATTTTTCAGGGAAAGAAGCGCATCTATCAACAACGAATTGCTGCGTTAGCGATAAAAAGAACAGATTGGGATTTGTTGCAAATACAGTTGTCTATCAATGCACAATACCAGCAAGCTTTGGCTGTTTATAAAAGCTATCTCTACGACTACCAACTACAACAGGAAAATCTTCAACTAGCCAAGGAAGTGTATAGTACCATACAGCTACAGTATAAGTCTGGAATCAAGCGGTTTTTAGACGTAATTGTAGCAGAAACAGATTTGCGCAACGCTGAAATAAATTTTACCAATGTTAGTTATCAGTTATTGTCTGCTAAAGTAGATGTGGATGTTGCTTTGGGCAATATTGTTGCTCCTTAAAGGGGTGCACATATAGGTAAGAAAACGCGAGTTTGCACTTGCCATTTATGGTGTCACCATCACTGTTGATTCCGCATTAGCAGATAAATAGGATGTTGAGAACAACCCTTGATAATACAAATAAAAACCTTAGTATTCAAACGTACGAGGTGTTGAACTTTGGTAATTCAACAGGAAACCTTTCATCAATTACTTAAAAAAATGCCCTACAACTTCAACTTCATTACAGTTATTCGATACGATCGCATTGGACTGTACCAATGGCTATTAAATTCCACTTTTTCAAATTCGGGTAGTTTTTTAGCTATACTTCAATACACCTGTAGAGAGAGAATACCATCTACAACCTACTACTTAAAACCTATAACCTACCACTTAGTACCTATAATTGTTAACTTATGAATCGGAAATTTCTATTTATCCTGTCACTCGTAGTCTTAGTGCATGCTTGTGGGAGCAATTCTTCTAAGCAACCGGCTCCACCACCTCCTGCAGGTGTAACGGTGTATGAAGTGCAAAAAGGGGCTGTTGTGTTTTTTGATAAATACCCAGCAACCATCGTTGCACTAAATCAGGTGGATATTCGTCCTCAGGTGAGCGGGGCAATTACCGGAATCTATTTTACAGATGGTCAGCAGGTAACAAAAGGACAAAAATTATACAGCATCGATGAGAAGTTGTATCATGCCAATTTAGAACAGACAACCGCCAACCTAAAAGTGGCTAAATCGAACTTTGATAGGGCGCAACAAGATGCTGATCGATATAAAGAATTGGCGAAATCAGATGCAGTGGCCAAACAGGTGGTAGACCATGCCATTGCCGATTTGCAAACTGCTAGAATGCAGGTGGAGGCGGCAAAAGCGGCTGTAAAAAGTGTGGAAACCAATGTTCGGTATGCCACTATTTACGCACCCTTCGATGGAACGATTGGTATTTCGCAGGTGAGGGTGGGTACGGCTGTAACTGCTGGAGCAGTAGTACTCAACACGGTTTCTACTGACGAACCCATTGCTGTGGATGTGGCAATTAATGAAAAAGAAGTGTATCATTTTTCAGAGATACAGCATAAGGACGAGGTATTAAAAGATTCGGTCTTCACCATGGGTATGCCCGATGGCAGTATATATCCCTTTCCTGGAAAGATTTTGTTGATCGATCGGGCTGTAGATGCACAAACGGCGACTATTAAAGTGAGGTTGCAATTTCCCAATCCTAAGAAATTGCTGCGTTCGGGTATGAGTTGTGTGCTTAGGGTAAAAAACAAAAGTGCTCAACCGCAATTGATGGTACCCACCAAAGCTTTATTGGAGCAAATGGGGGAATATTTTGTGTTTAAAATTGGCGATAGCAGTAAAGTGCTCCAAAAAAGGGTAACTACCGCCAATATCATTGGCGACAAAACGGTAATTACAGACGGAATTGAAGAACATGATCGTATTGTATTGGACGGTGTTCAGAAAATGAAGGAGGGGGTAAAAGTCAGCATTGCAGCACCAAAAGCAACAGCAAAATGATCATTCATTTTTAATTGTTAGGACTCTCATTAAAGAAAGAAAACTTTATGATTGACTCCTTCTTTTCAAACTGAATCTTAAAATGAAGGCGAAAGGATGCATGTTGGATGTTCTAATAATTGGGGATTAATCTAGTTCAATTTTATAATAATCCCTTACCATAATCCCTACCCACTAATCAAAACCTACTAAAGTGAATATCAAATGATTGCAGATACTTTTATAAGAAGACCTGTTACGGCAATAGTTGTTTCAATTATCATTGTATTGGTAGGCACCATCGCTGCTATCAATTTACCGGTAAGTCAATATCCGGAAATTACCCCACCTAATGTGCAGGTTACGGGCAATTTTACGGGTGCAGATGCACAAACGGTGGAACAGACGGTGACCACTCCTGTAGAAGCACAAGTGAATGGCACACCGGGTATGGCATACCTACAAAGCAATAGCACTAGCGATGGACGCACAACCATTACTGCTGTTTTAAAAGTGGGTACCAATCCCGATATAGCCGCACTAGATATTCAAAATAGGGTGGGAGTAGCTACCCCAGGATTGCCAGACGATGTAAAACGGCTAGGGCTAACCACCAGAAAACGCAACCCCAGTTTGCTGATGTTGGTGGCTATTTATTCTCCAAACGGTAGTCATAACGTTACGTTCATGGATAACTACACCAATATTTTCGTGAAAGACGCACTATTACGGGTGCCAGGTGTAGGCGATATCAATAGTAGGGCGGATGATTTTAGTATGCGCATTTGGTTGCAGCCCGATAAAATGGCAAGATTGGGTTTAACGGCTAATGAAATTGTAGCGGCCTTACAAGAACAAAACCTTCAAATTTCCGCAGGTTCTGTGGGGGCTTCTCCGCAAACTAAAGAGCAAGCTTTTGAATACACCGTTTTTACCAATAGCCGCTTAAACCAAGTGGCACAGTTTGAAAACATAGTAGTAAAAAGCAGGCAAAGCGAAGGCAGTTTGGTGTACTTAAAAGATGTGGCAAGGGTTCAATTAGGGAAATTTAGTTACAACAGCAACGCCTTTGTAGATGGTAAGCGCAGTTCTTATCTAGTAGTGTATCAAGCTCCAGGGAGTAATGCGCTAGATGTGGCAAAAGGCATAACCGCTACCTTAGAAAATCTTAAGAAATCTTTTCCAAAAGATATCGATTATGTAGTGCCCTTTGAAAGTGTGTCAGTGGTAGAAGTGTCTATCAGCGAAGTGGTTGATACCTTGCTAGAAGCGTTGTTGTTGGTAACAATTGTAGTGTTCTTGTTTTTACAAAGCTGGCGTGCCACCATCATTCCGCTATTAGCTATCCCAGTTGCCATCATCGGCACATTTGCTTTTTTTATACCATTAGGATTCACCATTAACACCCTCACCATGTTTGGTTTTGTGTTGGCCATAGGTATCGTGGTGGATGATGCCATTGTGGTGGTGGAAGCAGCCCAGCATTACATAGACCACGAAGGTTTGTCTGCCAAAGAGGCAACTACTAGAGCCATGAAAGATATTTCTGGCCCTGTAATAGCCATTGCACTAATACTAGCAGCCGTATTTGTTCCAGTAGGTTTCATTCCAGGTATTGTGGGCAGATTGTACCAGCAATTTGCCATTACCATTGCCATATCGGTGTTGATTTCTGCATTTGTGGCTCTTTCGCTCACGCCCGCCTTGTGCTGTATGTTGTTGCGCCCCATGACGGTGAATAAAGAATCGAAGGGCATCAACTGGTTTTTTTACCGATTCAATCGTTGGTTTGCCAAAACAACCTATCGTTATAGCAAAGGGGTACAGGCATGTATTCGTATGACTCCATTAACAATGGTTATACTCGGGTGCTTGTATGCTGGCACTGGTTATCTCTTTAAAACAAAGCCCACGGGTTTCATTCCTTCTGAAGATGAGGGGCGCATATTCGTAACCTTCGAGTTGCCCGATGCGTCATCCACAACTCGTTCACTCGCCGTAATGAATACCATCATGGACACGTTGAAACATACTCCTGGAATTGGTCATTTTGCGGCCTTAGGGGGATTAAACGTGATCACTTTTGCTAGTAAATCAAACAGTGGTACTGTGTTTACCTCGCTTGATCCTTGGGATGAACGTATCAAAAAGGGGCTACCGCAGGATACTATTGTGGCTAGGCTGCAAAAGAAATTAGCCAGTATCAAAGGGGCCAACATTATTGTGGTTTCACCGCCTGCCATTCCTGGGCTTGGGCAAAGCGGGGGTTTCACTTTTGAGTTAGAGCAAAAAGAAAGTACCGACGATATTAAACAATTTGAAAAAGTGGTTCAATCCTTTGTGGCGGAAGCTAATAAACGCCCTGAAATTGGACGAGCTTTTACCTTCTTTAATGCCAGAACGCCGGGTTACCAAGTGGATGTGGATAGAGTGCAATGCAAGAAATTGGGGGTTAGTCTTAGTGAAGTATATAATACCATTCAAACATTTTTGGGAAGTAGGTATGTGAATGATTTTTCAATTTACGGAAGGAATTTTAAAGTGGTAGCCCAAGCTGATAGTGTATTCAGGGGAGATATTCATAACCTTGAGCAATATTATGTGCGCAACCAACAGGGGAATATGCTCCCTTTGAGTACTTTGGTTTCTTATCGGCTAACTGAAAATGCACCGCTGATTACCCATTACAATCTATTTAGGTCCGCAGAAATAAATGGTAATGCTAAAGAAGGATACAGCAGTGGACAAGCGTTGCAAGCATTGAAAGAAGTAGCCGATAAAGTACTGCCCAACGGATACGGCTATGAATTTTCAGGACTAAGCCGCGAAGAATTAAGTGCAGGTAGTAGCACCACTATTATTTTCAGCTTATCCATTTTGTTTGTTTTCTTGTTCTTGGCAGCACTATACGAAAGCTGGTCGGTGCCATTTTCGGTGTTGTTGGCAGTACCCATTGGAGCGTTTGGCGCAATACTTACCTTGGTGTTAGTGCCTAGGTTAACCAATAATGTATATGCCCAAATTGGATTGATAACGCTCATTGGGCTAGCCGCTAAAAATGCCATCTTGATTGTAGAGTTTGCAAAAGAAAAAGTAGATGGGGGCATAGACATCATACCAGCAGCCCTAGAGGCGGTGCGATTGCGATTAAGACCCATTATCATGACTTCATTGGCTTTTATTCTTGGCGTATTGCCCTTGGTTGTAGCAAAAGGGGCAGGTGCAGTGGCAAGAAGTACCATAGGTTATACCGTATTTGGGGGAATGTTAGCCGCCACATTATTGGCGATATTTATTGTACCAGTGCTGTTTGTGCTGATTGCAAAAATGGCTTACAGCAAAGAACAATTGGCCGCGTTGAAAGCAAAGCGTTTGGCATTTTCGGAGGATACTGTTTAAGGGCTACAAAACAGCCACTACTTGCAAAACGTACTTTATTTTTTGGAAGGAATTGCGAGAATTGATCGTAATCCTGCAATTTTTTTGGCGAATACTACCATATAGGAATAAACCATTTCTTCCACTTTTTCGCTTTGTTGGCTAACATGTTTATAGCTGTTTTGCAATGGTTTGATAGCCAATTGATGTATAAAAGCTTGGGCATGTTTTGGATTTCCATCCTTCCATTATCTTTTCAGCTCGGTTTTCTTTACTGAAAGGGTGGCTTGTACAGCTTCTAATTGTTGCTCTGAGTTGGTTAAATTATTCAGTATAAATCAATTGGGTTAATGGACAAAAAAGAATCTAAAATTGTCCAAAACCTTTTGTGGACATAGGTTTACACAAATTTTAGTCAAAATGAAAAAACTGGGCAATACCATGGCTTCCTAAACTGGGATCAGTTACATATCTTGAATAAACAGAATTATTGTACACGTAATACCTCTTTTATTCTGGGAAGGGAAATATTAAAAGGAAGCCGTTCGCATGTGTGTAAGATTACTGCAAGTTGATTTAACGTGCGCCAGCAAATGAAATGGTACAAACTAAAAAGCTCGTGCTTGCAGGTTTATTGTTTATACATTAATGATTCAATTAAACAAAATATTGACTCTTTAATGGTAGTTCTATTATTAATTGAAAACAGAAGACAATCAAAAACTAAATTAATAGTCCTTGCTCGTTATTCTCTAAACTTATTTTTGATTGAGTATAGTACCAGATTGCTTACTTTATCATCAAAACTTCTTTTCATCTTTTATAATTTGTTCTCGTAAGTCAAAAACTGTTTTACTCAGAGTTCTATTCATGAAGCTATTTATTGCATAACTTTTATCATTGTAAAGATTTGATTTGATTACGTCTCTATTTTCCGCATGATAAGTTCCTATTAACTTGTTTGTTTTTTTATCGTAGATAGATAGTTCTAATTCTATATCAACTTCTGCTACTAATACTGGCATTCCACAGAGTATTGCAATATTTGACAATAATAAAACAGCAACGGGATAAACTATAAATGGAGGTCTTACTTTGCCGTAGAATTTTACTATTTTCCCTCTTATTCTATAATCAGCAGAGTCGTTTTTTAATTTTGCACTTGCAAAAACCGCATTGTTATTAAAATCCGTTGCGATTCCGCTTGCAAGCTCTGAATTTAAACTACCTACCAGTGATTTGGGGTTAGTAATAGCGTACCCAAAAACTGGATTGCGCTTCTCAGTCTTGCTTGTATTATCATCAAATTTTTCTACCTCAACAGTTTTCATTATCGTTTTTTTACTTACGTCTAAACTGACATAAGGAACATAAGACACTGTAGCACACGAAGTAAATATTGCTGATATTACACAAGTTATGATAATGGTTTTGATGAAGCTTTGAAAATGAGTATTCATTAAATGGGCTTAAGATTTAGTTACGTGTAATAAAAATGGGTATTATCTAATATTAAAAAAGATATTTTTAATTCTATTCTAAGTTATCCTTACTGATTAATTTTTGTTGTACTTGTTGTTGTACTTAGATGCAGTTTACAAAAACTTTTTCTCGTCTTTTAATATTTGGTTTCTCAAATCAAGAACTACCTCTTTTAATGTTTTATTGGTCAATTTAGGTGTTTCAAGATAACGATCATGATAAATGTTGTAATGCTTTTTTATGTCTGCTGCTGCTGTGTAGGTAGCTATTAATTGTTTGTTTCTATTATAGACAGATAACTCTATTTCTATGTCAACTTTTGCTACGGCAGCAGGGATGCCACATAGAAGTCCAATAAGCGTAAACCCAAGAGTTGGAAGTGATGAATACGCAAAAACAGTAGGTCTTACTTTACTACAATATTTTTTTATTTTTCCTTTCATGATATATGCTGCATCTTCATTTTTTAGATATACACTAGAGAAAACCGATTTGGATGAAAAATCAACTGCTATAGTGTTTGTTACTTCTGTTGCTAAACTACTTGTGAATGAATTAGGATTGGTGAAAGAGCAGCCAATAATGAATTTTTTTCGTTCCGATTCATCTGTTTCGTCAATAAATTTTTCTATCAACAAAGACCGTTTAATCGTTGTTGGGCTGACGTCAAGTGATACATATGGAGAATAAGATGCCGTGAAACAAGACGAAAACATGATTGATAAAACACAGAAAAAAACAATTCTACAAAATAAAAATTGCATAGTTATTATAAATTTACAATGTAATACGATATTTCTTGCTTTATTTTTTTGAAGCCTGAATATCTTCTTACTTTACTTTATTACGGCAGTAATTGAACATTGCGAATATATGTGCCTTGATGTCATAATGCTGATATTTTTTTAAAAAATTGTCGTCAATGCCACTATTAGTATGAATTCCACAACAAACAGCTTCACTTTCAATATTGACCTAAATAATCAGCAATGGATTTACTAAATATAGTTGATACTTGTCTAATGCCTTAGACTTGGTACAAAAACAATTTTTAGTGAGTTGTAGCTTGTGCAATTCTCTCAGGTTTACCAAACAGATGTAAATTTTAATGACAATAGAAACTATTGAAGCTAAATCCATTGTTAAAACAGGGCTGAAGCATAAATTTTTAACGTACATACAATAAAACGGAAAAAACCTATTTTATTTTATTTGGTTCCACTGCCTTTTAATGGTGAACAAAGGGAAGTATGCTTCCAGGATTATTGATTTGACGTAGGAAAAGCTCATGATTATTAAATACTGCTGGACATACTTCTGTATCCTGCCCATCATTCTTGGAAATAATGCCCTTGCCATTTTTAACCTTAAGAAAATAATAGGGTGTTTGCAGTAAATCATTCACCTTGTGATAAGCTTCTTCTGACTGAAAATAGTTTGCACCACCCATCCTATGAGTACTGATTTTGTAGATAACGTTCTTTGGGAAAGAATATCCCTTGCCTTGAAGTATAGCTGCCAGTGCGAGGTGATCAAACTCATAGGTAAGGGTTATTTTGTCTAATTCATCTAGCCCATAGTTAGCAAAGTTTGCTAAACCACCCTACTATTTATTTACCAAAAATTTCAATCCATTCTTACCAGAAACTGATTCTTGCAACACTTGAATGGCTTTTATGAAATTAGATTTTCCACTGCCGTTTATGCCCAATAGTATATTCAAATCCTTATTTAATACTGCTGTTTGATGTACACGAAAACTGAAAAAATAATTCTAAGAAATGCTAGTAATCATCTTTATTGGGGGTATGAAAGTTGTGCGGTAAAGAAAAGAAAAATAACTAGTTTTTAATCGATAAATAGATTTATGCCATTATTAGTCTGCAACTATTCTGCCCGTTCCTCCAATATTTTTTCTGCAATCAGCAAATCGATGGGGCGAGTGATTTTTACATTGCTGTATTCTCCTTCAATCAGCCAAACATTTTTCCCACTTGCTTCTACAACCGTTGCTTCATCAGTAAATGCTGGGACATACTCCTGTTTAAACGCCTCAAGCAACAAACGCTGCTGAAATGTTTGGGGGGTTTGAATAATTTTCACTTGGTTTCTATCTACCACGGTGCTGTTTCGCTGGTCAGCACTAAGACGGATGCTGTCCGTAGCTGTTACTGCGGGTATGGCCGAACCTGTTTCGATGGTTTGATTGTAGCAATTGACAATCAATTGTGGGGTTACTAAACAACGAACACCATCATGTACAAACACCACTGCATCGTTTGTTGGATCAAGGGTGGCCAAACCATTTTTAACGGAATGAAAGCGCGTTTCCCCTCCAACCACTATTTTGATGGCAACAGATGGAAACATTTTTGAGAGGGATTCTCCTTCGGCTTGATGAATCTTGGGCAATACCAATACGATTTCGATGTGGTTGAATGCGGCAACAAATGCGTAAATGGTATGCCACAAAATAGGTTTGTTTTGTAATTGAAGAAACTGCTTGGGGGTGCTGCTGCCCATGCGTGTGCCTGCACCGCCTGCAACTATTATGGCTATCTTTTTCATGATGGTTAAGGTTCAATATTAGTCAAGACAGGGTCATTAAGTACTTTTCTTTTTTCAAACTGTTGTTTTTATCAACCAGCCGCTATATTTGCCGCCCTACAAGAACGATTTCGTAGCTCAGTCGGTAGAGCAGCTGACTCTTAATCAGCGGGTCCAGAGTTCGAGCCTCTGCGGAATCACCAATTTAAAGCCTGTTTTGCACTTTGCTGCAATACAGGCTTTTTTATTGCAGGGAACAGTTGGGGTGTTTAATAATTTCTCAACTCTATTCCTTTATACGTACTAATCAACTAACCCCCCTAAACTATCAACTTGGAAACACCTTTAATAATATACACTGACGGGTCCTCTAGAGGCAATCCAGGGCCTGGGGGCTATGGTATTGTACTTCAATGGGGCGGAAAAACAAAAGAATTATCTCAGGGGTATCGGCTTACTACCAATAATCGTATGGAGCTATTGGGTGTGATTGTGGCATTGGAAACCATTAAGCGATTCGACATTCCGATTACCATTTATACCGACAGTCGCTATATTGTAGATAGTGTGCAAAAGCGATGGCTGGATGGCTGGATTAAAACTGATTTTAAAGGAGGAAAGAAGAATAAGGATTTGTGGGTGCGCTATTATTACCTATCGAAAAAATTTGCCCAGATAAAATTTGTATGGATAAAAGGTCATGCCGATAATCCCATGAACAACCGTTGCGATGAACTAGCTACCGCCGCTGCCGATGGTAAAAATAAATTGGAGGATGTGGGCTATACAGCGGGTAATGATTAGGTATTCCTGTTACAATACTATGGTTCAGGTATTTTGAGTTCTTCACAACTTATTCGAGTGTACTCGCTATCATAAAAAAACGGGGTGAGCTTTTTTAAAAAGCCCACCCCGTTTTGTATAAGCAAATGCCCACTTTTAGAAGCGGTTTATTCAGTAATTGCTGCGATACCGGGCAATACTTTTCCTTCAAAGTATTCCAACATAGCGCCACCGCCAGTACTTACATAGCTTACTTTATCGGCAAAGCCAAATTTGTTTACCGCAGCAACACTGTCGCCACCGCCCACAAGGCTAAAGGCACCTTCGGCAGTAGCCGCTACTACGGCCTCAGCTATGGCTTTGGTACCGTGTTGGAATTTTTCCATTTCAAATACCCCCATTGGACCATTCCACAAAATGGTTTTTGAACGTTTGATTACGTTAGAAAATTGTTCCACCGCCATTGAGCCAATATCCAAACCCATCCAACCATCTGGGATGGAGTTGCTTGGTGCAGCAGAAGTGTTAGCATCGGCAGCAAACGCATCTGCCACTATGCTATCGCTTGGCAAATGGATGCATACGCCTTTGGCTTCTGCTTTTTTCAAAAGCTCATTAGCCATGTCTAGGCGGTCATCTTCGCAAAGGCTTTTGCCAATATGACCACCTTGTGCCTTCATAAAAGTATAGGCCATGCCACCACCAATGATAATGTCAGTAGCGCGTTCTAGCAGGTTTTCGATAATTAAAATTTTGTCAGACACTTTAGCCCCACCAATGATGGCCGTAAATGGTTTTTCGCTCTGGTGCATTACTTTTTCTGCACTGGCTACTTCGCCGTTCATTAGCAAGCCAAACATTTTTTTATCAGCAGCAAAAAACTGGGCAATTACGGCTGTGCTAGCATGTGCACGGTGGGCAGTGCCAAAAGCATCGTTTACATAGACATCACCTAGTTTGCTGAGTTTTTCTGCAAAAGCGGCATCGCCCGCTTCTTCTTCTTTGTAAAAACGAAGGTTTTCCAGCAGCAATACTTCACCTGATTTCAAGTTATCAGATAGTTCTTTGGCAGACTCGCCGATACAATCATCTGCAAATAGTACATCTTTTTCGCCTAACAACTCGCTCAAATGCAATACAATGTGCTTGAGGGAATACTTATCCTCAAAACCGCCTTTTGGGCGACCGAGATGGCTCATTAAAATTACGCTACCGCCATCGTTCAATATTTTTTCGATGGTGGGTAATGCTGCCCGCATTCTGTTATCGTCGGTGATAGCCAGGGTTTGTTTGTCTAATGGAACATTAAAGTCAACCCTGATTAATGCTTTTTCTCCAGAAAAATTGTGTTCAGAAAATTTACTCATGGTAAAATGGGTGTTTGAGTAGGAAATAAATAAGTGAAACGATAATTAATGATAAGTGACAAACGATTGCAATCTCCGCTTCTATGCTCCCATAGGAAAGGGTAAGCTGCAATGGTTCAAAAGTAAAGTAATTGGCTAATCTTAATCAAAATCTGCACTCAATTACCCATTTTTTGTATTCATTTAGCAATGGTGTGGACAATTCTTAGTGTTAGTGGGTAGAATTTTGTACGAATTGTTTTGGGGAATTGGTGAAAGCGGTTGATTGGGTTGGATGGTTACAGGAAAAAGAATTGGCTTGCTATTCGAATTCTAGTGATCGTTCTATAGATAATTTGACATTAGCATTATTATCAACCCCTTGTTTCTATTTTGATGCAACTACCAATAGAAGGTAACAATTTTTTAAATTATTTTGAGGGTAAGGATTTGGAGTAAAGTAAATTTATTTAGGGTGGGAGCGCTTACTACAATTTACCTTTAGCTAAACCTTATCAGCAACTCATGAGACAAAACCTTTTTTAATTTGCAACCTCCCTTTTATGTAAAAAAACTGAGCAATTTTATTTTCAATTAACCCTATCCCTTAAATTCACATTCTATAATGTAATTAAACTTTATCATAAAATGGATGCATTAATCTATAAACCTGAAATTTCAGCAACTTTTGAAGCCGTTAGAAATTTTTCTTTTGAAGAAAAAAAGGGGGTAGTATTGGATGAAGCTAGAATGAATAAATTGTTGGATGAAATTTTAGCCGTTAAACAAGTGTTTTCAAAAAAGACAGATAAAATTAATGCGCTTGTTGAAGAAATTGAGCAACTAACATGGTTGAGTAACTTAGATGATGAGGCTTTGATTTTAATAAATGATTTAATTTCCTCCATAAGAGACTTATACCTTACTTTATTAAGACAGTATGTTTCATTCAATTTTATCCATAGTAAAGGAATTGCAAAAGATGAAATAAATGATTTCAAAAATGCCATCGAGGACTTAAAAGAAATGGCAAGTGATTTAGAATCTACTTTCTTCTTTCTGCCCAATATTCCAGCGTTTAACGAGATAACCAAGGAACTTTCATTAATTTAAATGACGATTCTGTGTTTAGCGGATTTTAAAATCCAATTTGATAAGTTATTGAAGAAAAACTCCTATTCTTCAATTGAACAAGATATAATTGATACCTTCTTCAACAAAGAAGCGCATCAACTACTATCGGGAACGAGGCTAAATAATAGCAATGACACACCGTATATCAAAAAACGGTTAAATGGCAGCGGCGGCTTTAGATTGTATTACTTACTTCTAATAAAGGACGGGAAATTGATTCTAATGTTTTTACATCCTAAGACTGGCTCTTTAGGATATGACAATATTTCCGATGAATCAAAAGCATTCTTATACAAGCAAGCTTTAGAAAGTTTAAAGCACAATACTTTATTCACGGTTTTAATTGAAAATAATCAACTCGTATTTAAAAAAATGTGAGTGTAAAAATGCGATTAAAGGATTATTGCCAAATGCCATTAAGCAAGCCGAATGCGCAGGTAAAATCACTATGGATCTGGTTAGATAATACTCCGCTTTATTATAATTAAGTTGGTTTATTGGCTGTAGATGTTATATAAATCAAGACACAGCATGAAGATTTATTTTGTGAAATTGATAAAACTTGAAACACGCATTCAATGGGATGGAAATTTTTTTATAAATTTTTTTCTAGGGCATGTTTGGTTTTAAGAAAATCCCTATTTTGCAATCGTTGACAAATTCTTTATCACTAAAAGTATTTTGAATGATTCGGTTTGATATGAACTATCAAGTTTTGTTGTTTGGATGCAATATTATTTTAGGCGGGTGTTGCTACTGGCGCACCGTTTTAATGAAAAAAATGCCAATTATCAGCGCAGGGACACAGCTAAGCGGTATTAAAATGGATGAACTCGAGACAAGCGAGCATTTGTTTTAGGTTTAGGGGGTGAAAAATGTTTGAAGAATAATTGGGTTTAAGGAGTACACTACAACAAATTTTACTGGGTAGCTGGATTAGCAAACCGATAAATTTTAATTGCTTTTACAAACAATTTTAATTTAACAGTTATGGCAAAAGTAGTATGGAGTTCAAACTTGCTAGCATTG
>JAIXOJ010000217.1 GCA_027486835.1 Chitinophagaceae bacterium | reverse complement strand
TCTCACGACATTAAAGACTTATCAAATAAAATCTGGAGAAGTTGTGTCCATAGACCAACAAGAATTGAAACAGAACCTTTCGACAAGGAACTTCAACAAATAGACATAAAGGAATTTATCATTTATAATTTTATAAATCATCACGGAACTTCACTAAGAGAACTTTTACTTTCAACTTTTAAGTTTTGGCAACACTTGACACTTCAAGAATGGAAACAAATATTTGACAGGTTAAGAGGAAATAATTTGGCTGAATATTATTTAGCTATTATATCTAGTCAGTATCTGGGCATAGAACCCAAATTCAAATCGACAAAGAGTGTACAAATTATTTATTTTACACCTGCTGACAATATGAAGCAAAGCGGAAAACCATCGCTTTTCATTGACAATATACAAGGAGAATTAAAGATAATGCAAGAACAAGAATTAAAAGAAAATTTTGGTTTGACAATAGCCGATTTTATATCACTTAGAAACAGACTCAATAGTGAAATTGTACCAGAACCTAAGAAAAAAAATATTTGGCAACAATTGTGGGACATATAACAACTGTGCCAATAACTAGGTTTTCGTTGCGTCCGAAGCACAAGCAATGAAAACCTAGTTGAACGAAACCTATTCTACAATGCAGGCAAATACTTTATAGGGTTATCGCTTTTTTTTTGTTGGCTGTAGCGTGCGGTTATTTTGGTGTTTGTTGTAGGAGCTTGTTGTTTTTTGACTTTATGTTGCTTTTCTATTTTATCCGCACCTAAATAAAGTAAACAACCCAAAATAAATAATGCAAAAGCTTTAATTTAGGCGTTTATCTCTAGGAAAACTCAAAAATATAAAACAGCAAAACGTTCTAATTTATAGGGGGTTAGACAAGAAATAGGTAGTATCTACAGCCCATTTATCGTCATTTCTATTTCACAATCTCGTTTTGTGCATCTTTGACCACTCGAAGTTGTTTGTTTCAATACCCCATTGTTTATGTTGTCACCCGCTTATATTATTGATGCCGTTAGATCCCCAATTGGTAAGTATGGGGGGAAATTAAGCAGTGTTCGGCCTGATGATTTGTTCGCTTATCTAATCCAAGCTTTATTAAATCGCAACCCCCAAATAGACCCTAATTTAATAGAGGATGTGGTGGTGGGCGCTAGTAATCAAGCAGGGGAAGATTGTAGAAATATTGCTCGAATGGCTGGTTTATTAGCTGGACTACCGATGAGCGTGGGCGGCAATACAGTCAATAGACTTTGTGGTAGTGGCATGCAAGCAATTATGGATGTGGCGCGCGCCATTAGCTGCGGCGAGGGTATGTTTTATATTGCAGGTGGGGTTGAAAGCATGTCCAGAGCTCCTTTTATTGTGGCTAAAAGTGAGGGGGCTTTTAGTAGAAAAATGGAAATGATTGATAGCACAATTGGTTGGCGATTTACGAATAATCGTTTGCTCACTCGCTTTCCTGCGCTTAGTATGGGCGAAACTGCTGAACATATTGCTCTGCAGTATCAAATTAGCAGAAATAGACAAGATGAATATGCCTTACAGTCACAACTAAAATACCAACAAGCATTACAAGCAGGAAATTGGTCAGCCGAACTGATTCCTATTCCCCTTTCGGCAAGTAGCCATCCAGATTATTGCCATAAAGACGAGCAGCCCAGAAGCAGTACTACCATAGATACATTGAAGCGATTGCCAGCAGCTTTTGTACCAGGAGGTACGGTAACGGCGGGAAATTGCAGTGGCATCAACGATGGCGCATCTGCATTACTGTTGGCTTGCGAAGAAGCAGTTCGGCTATTTAATCTAAAACCCTTGGCTAGCATAAAAAGTATGGCCATTGCAGGGGTACATCCCAGCGAAATGGGGTTAGGACCCATACCTGCAACACAGAAAGCACTACAAAGAGCTGGCTTATCCATTAGTGATATTGGGTTGATTGAGCTTTGCGAGGCATTTGCAGCAACCAGTATTGCTTGCATCGACCAAATGGGTTTGGACGAACAATTAATAAATGTAAACGGAGGATCTATCGCTATGGGCAATCCATTAGGGAGCAGTGGAGCAAGAATCGTGACCACCTTAGTCCATGAAATGCAGCGACGTACCATAAAATATGGATTGGCTACAATGGGGGTTGGCCTTGGTCAGGGAACAAGCCTTGTAATGGAAAGATACTAAACCACCAGCTTTTAATCGCATTTCAAACGCCGATTCTACCTAAGTAGTAAGCTTGATTGTACAATTAATGATGAACTAATTTTAACATTAAAGAATAAATCTCCTAACATTGCCCCTGCACGGATTACTTCTCTTACAATAATTTGGTTCATTAGTGTGTTTAGCTATTGCCAATAATTGTTCTGTTTAGTACTGGATTAATGTGGCGTTCCCATTGTATTTCCTTCAAAATTTTGATTACAATAAATGAAAAAAAAGTTCTTATTCGTATGCCTAGTTGCTGCTGTATCAGTTGCGGGATTTAGTCAAAAAGTACCCACCTATCTCGATGACTCAAAACCCATTGAACAACGTGTTGCAGCGGCATTAGCTGCAATGACACTAGAAGAAAAAGTGGCCTTATGCCATGCACAATCTAAGTTCAGTAGCAAAGGTGTTCCTCGTTTGGGAATACCCGAATTATGGATGAGTGATGGTCCTCATGGTGTTCGTGCAGAATTATTGTATGATGAATGGAGTCAAGCCAACTGGAACAACGATTCTTGTACTGCTTTTCCTGCACTTACCTGTTTGGCAGCTTCTTTCAATCCAGATTTGGCGCATTTGTACGGAACGGCCATTGGTGAGGAGGCTAGATATAGGAATAAGTCGGTGCTGCTTGGCCCGGGTGTAAACATGTACAGAACCCCACTGAATGGTAGAAACTTTGAGTACATGGGTGAAGATCCATTCTTGGCTTCAAGGATAGCAGTGCCTTATATTAAAGGAGTACAGAGCATTGGCGTGGCAGCTTGTGTAAAACATTTTGCACTCAACAATCAAGAAAATTGGCGGATGAATGTGGATGTAAACTTGAGCGACCGCGCGCTAAGGGAAATTTATTTGCCCGCATTTAAAGCAGCGATTACGGAAGGAAAGGCATGGTCGCTCATGGGGGCTTATAATAAATTTAGGGGGCAACATTGCTGCCATAACGATTTATTGTTAAACCAAATACTCAAAAAGGAATGGAAATTTGATGGGGTGGTTATCTCAGATTGGGGCGGTACCCACAACACCCAAGAAGCTGCATTAAATGGTCTTGACCTAGAAATGGGTACTAATACCAATGGAATGACTGCTTCCATAGCCAATTCCTACAATAGTTATTATCTCGCAAATCCTTTTTTACAGGAGTTGAGGTCAGGTAAAATGGATGTGTCAATTGTAAACGACAAAGCAAGCCGGATACTACGTTTAATTTTTAGAACGATTATGGATCGCAAACGCCCTTTTGGTAGCCTCGCCACTCCAGAACATGCTGCTGTTGCTAGAAAAATTGCCCAAGAAGGTATTGTTTTGTTGAAAAACGACCAGCAAACGCTCCCCATCAGCCCTTCTGTAAAATCAATAGCGGTAATTGGTGAAAATGCCACAAGGAGTATGACTGTAGGCGGTGGTAGTTCGGAATTGAAAGTAAAATATGAGGTTTCGCCATTAGAAGGTATTAAAAGCCGCTTTGGAAAAACCGCAACTATTGACTATTCCCTTGGTTACGGAAGTGGTAAATACCAATACGATAAAGTAGCACCATCGCCTTATGATGCGCTAAAGTTGCGAACCGAAGCAGTAGCCAAAGCCGCAAAAGCAGAACTAGTGGTTTTTGTAGGGGGATTAAATAAAAATAGCGAGCAAGATTGCGAAGGACGCGATAGAGTAAGTTATGGACTGCCTTTTGAGCAAGATTTACTGCTTACAGAAATATTGAAAGTAAATCCACATGTGGTGTTGGTGTTGATCTCTGGAAATGCCGTTGAAATGCCGTGGATAAAAGAAGTACCAGCTATTGTGCAAGCATGGTATGGTGGTACAGAATCAGGTAATGCAATAGCGGATATTTTATCAGGCGATATCAATCCGTCTGGTAAGTTGCCCTTTACCTTCCCAGTAAAGTTGGAGGATAATTCTGCTGCTGCTTTTGGAGAAATTGCCTACCCAGGCGATGCAAAAACTCACAAGCAAGAATACAAAGACGATATTTTGATTGGATACCGTTGGCACGATACCAAAGCAATCAAACCCTTGTTTGCATTTGGTCATGGCTTATCCTATTCTTCATTCCAATTGTCAGGATTTGCTACGAGCAAACCAAGCTATCAAGCTGGTGATTCTATTGTAGTATCTGTTCAGGTAAAGAACACTGGCAAATATGATGGTGCACAAGTAGTTCAGGTGTATGCTTCGCAAACTAAATCATCGGTGATGCGCCCCAAAAAAGAATTGAAAGCTTTCCAAAAGGTATTTCTTAAACCGAATGAAGCGAAAAAGGTGACCATAAAAATTAGAACCAAGGATTTAGCATTCTTTAGCGAATCTGCAAAAGATTGGAAATTAGAAAGTGGTGAGTTTGTGTTGCATATCGGCACATCTTCCGACAATATTGTGAAGAGCATCCCAATCAATATAAATTAACAGCTTACTATCTAAAAAATAGTATTGACTTCATAACAGCTTTTTATTTTACTACCTAAATATGAACCTTTCTAGGGTTCTACATTCCCTAGAAAGGTTCAATCTCAAATGCACCACAAAAATGGCGAACGCCAATAATGCGCATAGCAAAAACAAAAAAGGTAAAGAATTGGCACCAGTTATGATACCATCGCTCTGGTAAATGATACGACACTAAATCTATACAAGGCAAGCATTGTATTTTCTTCTCCTTTGGAGTATGGATGAGAATGGGAAGTACCGAAGTCCTTTGATAAACAAGAAAGCGAATTATGTACACAACCGCAACAATCTTCCCATAGACAACTTGAAAAAACGGTTCATTAGTTAAGACAGAAAAGAGAATTGGTTCTTTTTCTACAATTTCCATGCATCCAAAAGAAAAAATGGAAGAAAAATTAGAAACACACATAAAGGATTTGCCTGTTCAAAGTGTCCATTTATTGGGTGCAAAGTGTCCATTTATTGGGTGCAAAGTGTCCATTTATTGGGTGTAAAATGTCAATTTATTGGGTATAAAATGTCAATTTATTGGGTATAAAATGTCAATTTATTGGGTGTAAAGTGTCTATTTATTGGGTGTAATGTGTGCATTTATTGGGTGTAATGTGTGCATTTATTGGGTGTAAAGTGTCGATTTATTGGGTGTAAAGTGTCGATTTATTGGGTGTAAAGTGTCCATTTATTGGGTGTAAAGTGTCGATT
>JAIXOJ010000086.1 GCA_027486835.1 Chitinophagaceae bacterium | reverse complement strand
TGAACTATCCCATCTGTTTCTTGAACACCAAGACAAGAAGAGATTAACTTGCTCCCAGATGGAAAAAAGGGTAATCGTAGTTGCATCACACAAAATTATCCGCATTTTCTTTCTGCGAATAAAATACAGGGTTGGGTTATGGGGTCAGGAGTTCTGAATTTAGTGAAATTTACAAATTTTTAAAAAAGTTGGAATGAGTAAAATAAAAAAGGACACCAAAAAATTGGCGTCCCTTTATTATAGCATGTAATTCAATAAAACTTAATTATCTTATCAAAACAGAGGTTCCCTTACTCATCCGCTTAATTCCGTTACTACGGGTGTACTCTAAAAACCAAATATAGGTTCCAGGCTCTTGAATTACCCCTTTCATTGTTCCATCCCAACCAGAGTAAATATCGTGGGTTTCAAAAACAAGGTTACCATAACGATTATAAATTTTAAACGATAATGACTGTAAATAACCACCACCAAATGGTTTTAAAGTTCTGTTATATCCATTACTTGCATTTCCTGGCAAAAAGGCGGTAGGAACATACAAAGTATCACAGCTACCATCCTGCGGTAAATAGGCAAGTGTTGGATTTTTAGTATCAACAACACAACCATATTTATTGAGTATGTCAACTTTATAGGTACCTACTTTGAGATTATCAAATTTATACTTAGGACCATCGTATGAAAATCCTTTGTAGAAATAGGTATATGGACTTTCAATAGTTTGAGGAACTGACAACTCAAACCAACCAGAATCAGGATAAATACAATAAGGATTTCTGAGAACGACCTTTGTTTTTGGATCTATACCATACACTTTTACAACCTTTAATGCTGGAGTAGCATCACCACAACCATTTGGTTTAACTGTATATTGAATAATAGCAGAATCAACAGAAACACCAGTAACAACCCCAGTAACTGGATTAACTGAAGCAATACCAGGTTTACTACTTGACCATGTTCCTCCTACAGTTCCACTGGCAAATTGAAGATTATCGCCTTTACAAACAAAATTTGATACAGCAGTTATTGGCAATACGACAGGTTTTGTATTAACCGTCACTTTCTCTGTTTGAACTGTTGTACCACAACCCTTAGTACTAGTTACAGAGTAAGATATAGTTGCAGTACCAGCAGAAAGTCCTGTAATGATACCATTTTGGTTAATTGTTGCAACCGAAGATGGACTTATAGACCATATACCAAAAGGTGTATTATTAGCAACAGTAATTGTCTTGTTAGTACACAATAATTTATTGTTAGTACCAGTAATCTTATCAACGATTGGCTTATTATTAACTCTTACGATGATTGGGTTACTAGATGCAAAAGGATTATTGTTCAATAAACAACCTTCTTTACTAGTTATGATACAAGAAACAATTGAGCTGTCTAATAATGTACTATCAGTAAAAGTATTTCTGGTGGTTAAGGTATCGGCATTTATGCCATTAATTTTCCATTGATAAACTGGTTTTATTCCGCCGTTAGTAGGTGCAGCAGTAAACACAACTTTATCCCCGAAACAAATATTAGCAGTAGGTGATACAGCAACAGAGACAGATGGCACTAAATTATTATTAACCTTCATTGTTTTGATGTTACTAATTGCAGTACTCTTAGTAACACAAACCAAATTAGATGTTAACTCACAAGAAATATTGTCTTTATCATTTAAACCAGTAGTACTAGTATAAACAGTGCTAGATGTTCCGACATTTACACCATTTAATTTCCACTGATACTTAGGTGCAACTCCTCCGTTTGTAGGTGTTGCTGTAAACACTACAACGGTTCCTGCACATATTGTATCGTCACTAGAAACAATCTTAATTGTAGGAGTAACGTTAGGTGTAACATTAATTACAATTGGTTGGCTATAAGCAGTTTGTGGAAGAGCACAAAGTGCATTGCTGGTGATTGTACATGTTATAGTATCGGTACTTAACAATGTAGATGATTGGTAAGTACTTGCTGTGGCACCAAAAATTTTCAAACGATTTTTATTCCATTGATACTTTGGATTTGCTCCACCGTTAACTACTGATGTTGAAAAAGTTACCTGAGTGCCAAAACAAATAGCAGATTTATCAGCCGAAATTGAGACGTTAGGTACCAATTGTGGTAAAACTGGAACTGTAATTGGAGAACTAGAAACAACTTGAGGAACTGCACAAGCGGCAGTACTTGTCAGTTTACAAATGATTAAATCTCCAGAAACCAATGTAGAATCAATATATGTTGAAGAGTTCGCCCCAACAGTAATTCCGTTCTTTGTCCATTGCAAAATAGGAAGACTGCCTCCATCGAAAGTAGTGGCAGTAAAAATAACAGTGGAATTAGGACAAATACCTCCTTTTACATTTGATGAGACGGAAATAGTAGGTACTGCCTTTTTGGTTACAATTGCCGTAATTGGTAGACTAGAGACGGTTACTGGAACTGCACAAAGTGCTGAACTAGTGATGGTGCAAACAACTTTATCATTATTATTAAGACTATCTGTTAAATAATTAATACTATTGGTAATATATTTGCCATTAACATACCATTTATAAACAGGGTTTGTACCTACATTGGTAACAACAGGAGTATACAAAACTGATGTACCAGGGCAAATTGCACCACTAACAGAAGAACTAATAGTAATTGTAGGAGTGACGACAGGAGTTACATTCATTACAATTGTATTGCTTGTATCAGTTTTTGGTATGGCACATTTAGCGTTACTAGAAACTACACAAGAAATAATGTCATTATCTAGCAATGACTTAGTAGAATAATTAAGGTTTACGGCCCCGATTATAGGGATTCCATTCAATAACCATTGATATTTAGGGGAATTACCTGCATTAATTACTGATGCCCCAAAACCAACAGCAGTGCCAGCACAAATACTATCCTTACCATTAAAAATGGAAATTTTGACAAAAGGAGCCACATTTTTAGTAACTTGGACAGTAGGTGTTCCAACTAAATTGATCGCAGAGCAACCATTTGCATCCTTAACACCATTAAGTGCATAAGTGGTTGTGATAAGTGGGGTTACATTTATAGTGTCTCCAGAAAGGTAGTTGTTTATTAAATTACCGGAATATGTAACTTCAAATGGTGATTTGCCTCCTGTAATTGTGACCAGCAAATTTGTACTCAATCCTTCACAAATACTTGCAGAACCAGAAAGCTTAGCAATGGTTGGTCGTGAATTGACACTCACTTTAACAGTATCTTTTAAAGCCGCCTTTGATATTAAACATCCATTTTTATCTCTGATTGATGTAATAAAATAATTAGTAGTACTATTTGGAGTCACTTTAATTATATCATTACTCTTATAGTTTGGTAAAGTCCCTCCACTATAAATTAGCGTAAACGGACTTGTACCACCCGAAATTGTTACAAATAAATTGGTACTGCTACCAGAACAAATAGTGTCATTTCCAGAAATCACTGCAGACGTTGGTGTTGGATTCACATTTACTGTAATTGAACCTGTTGGTTTTAACAAAGAACAACCATTAGCATCAATAACACTTTGCAATGAATAAACAGAGGTACTATTGGGTTTGACAACAATATTATCTCCACTCTTAAAGGAATTTATAAGTAGTGTATTATAACCAATGGTGTAAGGGCTACGACCACCAATAATAACCAATTTAAGTTTTGTAGAATCACCATTACAAATAGTTGAAGCACCTGAAAAAACTGTTGCCGTAGGACGAGCATTTACTTTAATCTTAATTGAATTTGAAGTAACACTAGAAATTGTTTGACATTTGTTATTAGTTGTGATAGAGCAACTAATTAAATCACCATTAACAAAGGAAGAGTCTGTATATATGTCGGTATTGGCTTTCACAATTTTAATTCCATTACGTAACCATTGATACGTATTAGCAGAGCCACCATTAGTAACAGTTGCTTTGAAGACAATTCGTTCGTTGGAACAGATAGTATCATTACCAGCAATTATAGCAATACTTAATTTAGGAGTAACATTTGTGTCAACCACAACCCTCGCTGTAAAATTTACTTTTGGAGCTATACAACCAAATTTATCAATTACATTATCTAAAACATAAGTAGTAGTAGTGGTTGGTTTGACACCAATTGAACTTCCACTAACATAATTTGAAAATAGATTACTTGAATATTTTACGCTGTATGGTGAAGCACCTTGAGTAATGTAAACCAATAAATTAGAGGTATTGCCAGCACAAATACTGTCCTTATTTATTTGAACTTTAAACGAATCCACTTTAGGAAGATTGTTAACAGTAATAGAAGCAGTACCATTTAACTTGACAACTTTACATCCAACCGAATCCACAACTGAAACAAGAGAATAGGAATTTATACCTGAAAGCGGATTTACCAATATAGAACTATCAGAATAGTATTTCTTTATACTATCAATTCCATAGAATACACTAAAGGGTTTTGTTCCGCCAATGATTGTTACTTTTAACTTAGTAGTGTCACCCGCACAAATTTGAGATTTGCTCTTAACAGAAATTGTGGCTAAGGAAGCCCTTGTATTTACTTTTACTTTAGCTGTGTCTAAGAATGGCAAAGAGACTGAACAACCATTCTTATCTTTTACAGAAGTAACGTAATAATTAGTGCTAATAATCGGACTTACTTTGATAGTATCCTTACTATTATAATTCAGAATTTTTCCTCCATTGTAGGTAACGGCAAAAGGACTAGTACCCCCATTAATGGCAATAAATAGATTGGTGCTACTACCAGAACAAATGGTGTTGTTTCCAGAGATAACCGCTTTAGTTGGTGTTGGATTTACGGTGACAGTTACTGAATCAGAAGGTTTTAGCAAGGAACAACCATTTGCATCAATTACACTTTGCAATTTATAAATAGTGGTATCATTAGGCTTAACTGTAATAAAATTGCCGCTATTAAAAGGATTTAATGGGATCCCGCTGTAAATAATGCTATAAGGGCTTTGACCACCTGAAATAACTAATCTAAGTTTTGTAGAATCCCCATTACAAATGGTTGATGTTCCGGAAAAAACTGTAGATGTGGGCCGAGCATTTACTTTGATTTTAATTGAATTAGAAACAACAAAAGAGGTAGTTTGACATTTGTTGTTTGAAGTAATCATACAACTAATTAAATCACCATTCGAAAATATCGAATCCTTATAAGTACTGAAAGTATCTTTTACAAGTTTTAACCCATTGCGCAACCATTGGTATTTAGGAGTTCCTGCATTTACCACTATTGCTTTGAATTCAATTGAATCTTTGGAACAGATTGTGGAATTACCAGTAACAATTGCAATATTAACTTTAGGAACAACATTTGTGTCAACCACTACCCTTGCTGTAAAGTTCACTTTTGGAGCTAAACAACCAAATTTATCAACTACATTATCTAAAACATAAGTAGTTGTAGTAGTCGGTTTGACAGCAATTGAACTTCCACTTACGTAATTTGTCACCAGATTGCTTGAATATTTTACGTTGAATGGTGAAGCTCCTTGAGAAATATAAACCAATAAATTAGAACTATTTCCTGCACAAATACTGTCTTTATTTAACTGTACTTTGAATGAATCAACTATTGGTAGTTTATTTACTGTTATTGAAGCAAGACCATTTAACTTGATTGCTTTACACCCTACCGAATCGACAACTGAAACAAGAGAATAGGAATTGATACCTGAAAGAGGATGTACCAAAATAGAACTATCTGAGAAGTAATTCTTTACACTATCAGTACCATAGAAAACACTGTATGGTTTTGTACCACCAATGATTGTTACTTTTAGCTTAGTAGTATCACCAAAACAAATTAGAGATTTACTCTTTACAGATATAGTTGCTAAAGTAGCTCTAGTATTTACTACAACTTTTGCAGTATCCAATAAAGGCAAAGGCACCGAACAACCATTCTTATCTTTAACGGAAGTTATGTAATAATTAGTACTAATGATTGGACTTACTTTGATAGTATCCTTACTATTATAATTCAAGATTTTACCACCATTGTAGTTAACTGTAAAAGGACTTGTACCGCCATTGATGGCAACAAATAGATTGGTACTACTACCAGAACAAATGGCGTTGTTACCAGAAATAACAGCTTTGGTTGGTGTTGGATTTACGGTAACAATTACTGAATCAGAAGGTTTTAGCAAAGAACAACCATTTGCATCAATTACACTTTGCAATTTATAAATAGTAGTATCATTAGGCTTTACTGTAATAAAATTGCCACTATTGAAAGGATTTAATGGGATACCGCTGTAAATAATGCTATAAGGACTTTGACCACCTGAAATAACTAATTTAAGTTTTGTAGAATCCCCATTACAAATGGTTGATGTTCCGGAAAAAACTGTAGATATTGGTCGAGCATTCACTTTGATTTTAATTGCATTTGAAACAACAATAGAGGTAGTTTGACATTTGTTGCTTGAAGTAATCATACAACTAATTAAATCACCATTCGAAAATATCGAATCCTTATAAGTACTGAAAGTATCATTTACAAGTTTTACCCCATTACGTAGCCATTGGTACTTAGGAGTTCCTGCATTTACCACTGTTGCTTTGAATACAATAGAATCCTTAGAACATATTGTATCATTACCGGTAATTATTGCAATACTTACTTTAGGAACAGCATTTGTATCAACAACAACTTTTGCTGAAAAATTTACTTTAGGAGCGATACAACCAAATTTATCAACTACTTTGTCAATAACATAAGTAGTGGTAGTAGTTGGTTTTACAGCAATTGAACTTCCACTAATATAATTTGATACCAGTGTGCTTGAATAATTTACGCTGTACGGTGAAGTACCTTGAGAAATATAGACCAATAAATTAGAAGAATTTCCAGTACAGATACTGTCCTTATTAACCTGTACTTTAAAAGAATCTACTACAGGCAGTTTATTGACGGTAATTTTAGCCGTACCTAACAAATTGACTGCTTTACAGCCGTTTGAATCGATGACTGCCTTGATTATATAGCTTGTATCAGTGGAAGGATGCACCAGAATGTCGTTACCAGAAACGTAATTCTTGATACTATCTTTTCCATAAAAAATACTAAAAGGACTAGTACCGCCAAGAATTGAAACGTTGAGTTTTGTGGTATCCCCTTTACAAATACTATCTGTTCCAGAAATTGTAGCTTTTGAGGGTAAATCATCAACGATAATCGTACCTGCTTTAACAATATTTCCACAGCCACCAGTTAAAGCGATAAAGTAGGAAAATTTACCAGCAACTGAGGGAGTTCCGCTGATAAGAATAGAATCAGCTTTCCAGATGGCTACGACACCTGTAGGTAAACCAGAAAAAGTGGCACCCGTTGCTCCTGTTGTGTAATAAACTATAGGTGCGATCTTAGCATTTTTACAAACAGATTGAGAATCGGAGCTATTTTTAACATTTATTGTATTTATGCCAATCAGGGATACTTTAATCACATTTGAAAGGGCAGAATCTTTTGTTTGACATTTGTTATTTGCAACAACCTTACAAATAATTGAATCATTATTATTCAGCGTGCTAGTACTAAAGGTGTCAGAGGTTGCACCAATTTGCTTGATATTGTTTACACGCCATTCAAAAGTAGGTTTGCTACCAACACCCACCCCATTAGCAGTGAATTTAATTACGCTAGAAGCACAAACAGGGAAGGTAACATTTGCACTAATACTTACGGTAGGCGTAAGATTAGAAAGAACAGGTACTACAATTTTATTACTCTTAGCAAATGAATCTACTAAGCAAACTGCATTACTCTTTATCTGAACACTTACAGTATCATTATTTATTAAAGTAGAATCTACATAAGTTGCTGAGGTTGCAAGCGCAATAACAGCGTTATTTTTTAACCATTGGAAAGTAGGTGCGTTTCCTCCATTTGTAATTGTAGCTTGAAATGTTGCTTTTTGTCCAGAACAAATGGTATCATTTGGTACTACAGTAATTTTTACAGTTGGTTTTACAGTATCAACTATGATTACTTTTATTGCATTACTTGTGTCAAAACTTTGAGTTACACATTTAGAGCTACTTTTTAAAATACATCTTATTGTATCATTATTTTTAAGATTGGTAAGCTTAACTGAGTCTTGATTGCCTATCAAAGGAACATTGAAGCCATTAACCTGCCATTGGTAAGTAGGCGAGCTACCACCTTCAGTAATGGTTGATTTGAATATAATTGGTTTACCTGAACATACTCCATTAAGGGTAGAGGGAGTTATTGTTATGGTTGGTTTGGTAGGTACATTTACTGTAATCGAGTTTGTTGACACGATACAGCCCTCCGCAGTAGATACAACTGCTGAATAAGTCCCTTGAACAATAGGCTTAAGGCTATCAACTATGCTTTTACCCCATTTTTGGACACGAGCATTTCCAAAATCTGTTACGTAAATTTCTCCTTTGTACACAAAAACTGATGCTGGACTTTTCAACTGATTAGCTGCACTACCAATACCGTTACCACCTGCAACAGTAATTGGAGTTGTAGAACCAGGTACAAATTTCTTGACTGATGAACCCAATAAATCGGTAGAAAATAAATCACCATTTCTATCTACAAAAGCCGAACTAGGTGTAGTTAATCCAGTTGCTACCAATGTTCCATTAGCTGCATCAGTTATACCAGGAGCATACCTTCTTATAATTCCTTTCAAAGGATCGTTAATATAGAAGTTGCCTGCAGCATCTCTTGCAATAGCAGTAGGAAACCATAACTGAAAGGCATTACCGCTAATTACAGTAACACCCGAAGTTGCACCAGGGGCCCATTTTTGGATTCTTGAATTATTTCTATCTGCTACATAAACGGTATCATTTTCATCAACATAAATACCAGAAGGAGTATTCAACTGATTCGCTTTGCTTCCATTGCTATTACCGCCAGCAACTGTAATACCATTTGTAGCAATTGTGGAACCAGCAGGAAATTTCTGAACACGGCTATTGTTATTGTCAGCTACATATAAATCTCCTTTAGGACTGATGAAAATACCTAACGGTTGCTTAAACTGATTTGCCCCAAATCCATAACCATTACCACCTGCTACAACTGTTCCAGTTGTGGCACCTGGTGCCCATTTAACAATTCTGTGGTTGGCTGTGTCACTAACAAACACATTACCAATAGTGTCAAGTGCTATACCAAAAGGAGCAGAAATTTGATTTAAAGCAGCACCTAAAGTACCGTCACCAGCAACCGTTGTACCTGATGTTGCTTTCACAGTAATAAACGTATCTATTGGAATACCGTTGTTATACCATTTAATCGTGTCTGATAAAGAAGCTCCAACTAAGGATAATGAAGCAGTGCCTAAACAAGAATCTGTAACAGATTTTAAGGTTACAACAGGTGCTGAGGCTGGTAGCAATATTACCCCAGAAGCAGGTGTTGAAATACAACCAGAAGCTGTATCTTTTGCATAGATTTTGACAACACCAATTGGTAAATTGGTAATGACACTATTGGATGAATATATAGTTCCATTGCTACTGAATACAAGCCCTGTTGTTGAGGAAACTATGGTTGCAGTACCAGTAGGATTAGAACAATTGGGTTGTGATAAGATGATTGTTGGTGATTTAGCATCATTTACTACTACCTTGATAGAATCTGAAGTGGAGCAACCAAGCAGGGAGTCGACGCTTTTTACGTAGAAGAAACTATCTTTTGTTGGAGCAACTGTAAAATCATTGTTAGTAGGCCCAAAATCCCATGTGTATTTTCCTGTTGTTGTTACAGAAAGCTTTGTTGTCTGCCCTAAACAAATGGAGTCTTTACCTGAAAATTTAATTGAAGGGGCAGCTTTTACTACAATAGCTCCTGAGAAATTGGTTGCAATTGCACCAGAACCACAACCAGTAACTATACAATAATAGTACTTTATGCTAGCAGCGGTATCTGGAGGGAAGAATGTTGCGGATGTAGCAGAAGGAATTTTAATTGCTCCGATTTTGGATGCGGAGTCATTTTGATACCATTGGTAATACTTAGCGTTTGTTGCAGAAACAGATAATGCTTTAATTGTTTTACTATTCAAACATACTGTGTCACTTGTTAAAGAAACATTGTTAATAATTGGAGCTGTTGTGTCTAATGCAACTACAAAATTGTTTGATTGAGCTACGCAATTATCATTATCAATTATTTTAACTGAAAATGAAGTAGGTGCTTTGATAGAGTCTGACTTTGGATTTGCCAAAGCAGTATCAGTGGCAACATGAAACGCTGTAGCTGGACTCCAAGCATATTTAACTGGGCTTGTAGCATGGGTAACAACTGCATTGAGTTGTGCTAAGGAATCTTTACAAACTATGCTATCTCCTGTTGCTTTTAAAGTGGGTAGGGAATCTGCGATTCCAACACCAAAGTATTTACCAACTAACTGAAGGTCGTCAATACACCATGCTTCATTTGTTCTATTATTAGTTGCAGATACCCTAAATTGAAACTGACTAAGACCGTTAGGAAAGGTAACTTGAAATGCACTTGTTTTGTCGGTGGATGGAAAAGTCGCTTTTGCATTTAATGGTAAAGATTTAACAGGTGTAGTAGCAAAAGCGAATAGTTTTGCGCCTCCACCCAAATGTGTTAATAAGGTTGCCCAAGATTTGCCTCCATCAATTGATGTTTCCACAATTAAATTTTCATCAATATCAGCTCCGGCACTTCCATTTGTGGGAGTATTACCATTGTTATCAAGTGCTGCCAATTTAAAATTAAATGAAAGGGAATCATATTTATTCAAACCTGTTACATTTTCAAAAGTAAAAATGTGTGTTGAGCCTCCAGAAAAAGGATTTGTTTTGTATGTTTTTCTAAGATAGTTATTACCCTTTTTTTGAATTATCCCCACTGAATCACCACTTGTTTGGCTTCCATAATAAACGACCTTATCATTAACTGGCCTCCAAGATAAAGGTGTAATAGCATCAAAACTATCTCGTTTGATCACATCTGTTATTAGTGATCCTCTAGGATTTTGGACATTAAAGTACTTACTTTTAATTGTTGGAAAACCAGTAGAGGTTGCAGTAAGTGTAATTTGATTTTGTAAGGATCTTGTGAAAACAATACTATCAAAAGTAGCAATTCCATTTACAAAAGGTTTTGTTTGAGACACATAACCACAACCACCATCTGAAACTGTTAAGGTAACATCGCCAGATTTTGTGCCATTTATTTTGGTAGCTGAACAATACTGCCGTACTTGGACAGCGGGTTTCATTATTAATCCCTGCTTGACTGTAGTTGGTTGTACATAAAATTGGATGGAATCAGGGTCGTTACAAACAGGTGGGACAAGTACTAATACTTCGACAACATCGCTTGAAACTTTACAGCCTGCATTATAGACTTCGCAATAATAATAGAAAGTTCCTGCTACATCATTAGGTGGCACATAGTATGGGAGGGTGTCGTTTTGTACAATTAAACCACCAGTCGTAGAATTAGTAGTATTAACGTACCATCTAAATTTGACTCCATCCGTGTTTGAACTTAATTTTATAGTATCCGTAATTGGGATAATATTTTGATAAACTGTTTGTGTAGTAGGTGCTGCATTTGCAATAATTACAGGCACATCGACTATTTTCACTACGTGCGTTTTACTGCCTATACAACCAACTGGAACTGTTCCTCCAAGTGTGATAGTATCATATCCAATATTAGGCAAAAGGGATGTGTTTAGAGTAACTGTTGTACCGACTGTATCACTTAGGCCATTCAGGCCATCCGCAGTTGGAATTGAATTGTTCCAATGATAGGAAGTAATATTAGAACCCGTTGCGACACAATTCAAAACTTGTCCTTTACAAACAACAGAATCATTAGGGGTAACCTTTAAATTAAGAAAACTTACACCAGAAACAGGCGAAACGGTATAATCACACACATCTCCTCCAAAACCATCGAACATCAAATAATATTTCTGACCAGGAGTTAACCCAGACGCACTAACGACGTATGGGTCTGCTTGAGGCTGTAATTGAAATTCACATTGTAAACCAGTGACCGCGCCAGATTTACATCCACCAGTATAAAAAAACATTTGAATTCCTGAACCATCAGTGCTATTATAAACCCATACATTAAATGAAGCAGTAGCAGCACTAGCGACAAAAGTAATAAATGAGTTATTTTCTATTGATCCACAAAAAGCGTTAGACAATTGAGTCCAAGTATGTGGGGGTGCATATTCTGCTGAGGTATTCCCACAATATCCATTAAAGTCACATACCATTTTTGCAGTATCACATGTGGGTGAGGCTTTAATACTGTTTGCGTTACATGGAGGCTTGACAGGTGTTGGAGGCGCTGGTGTATTATTGAAAGTAAGACTCCAGTTAGACAAACGTCCAATTTTTGTTGCCGATGCATCTTGAATACATAAGGTCCAAACACCATCGGCATTTTGGCCATTGTTGACTAGTCCTATTTTTTGTTCAGGTAAAAAAGTGCCTGAGAAAGGAGCTGTACCAGCAGCAATTGTAGCAGTTACTGTAGGGTCGCCTGTAAAAACTGTATTTGTATAATTCTGACCACTACCGCCATTTCTATCGGATAACAACACAGTAGTTCCGTCTGGGGATACTAATTTAACAATCAAGTCTCCCACAAAAGCATGTTTAATGTTGACTGTAACTGTAGCAAGTCCAAACGTACCATCAATCGTACCCACACCACTAACAGTGAGTGGAAAACATGTGGCTGTAGCACCATTGTCTGGTATGGTACCTATAGATGCACCAGATGAACCCGTGAATACTTGGGCATTTGCAAAACCTAGGCTAATAAATAACAATGAAAAAAGTATCCGTACAATTTTAGTCATAAACTGAGGTAGTAAGTATGTATTAAATGATAGTGGAGTTTTGGCAAATGGCGATATTGGACTTCAAATATCTATCTGAGGCTTAGGCCAGATTTTTTTGCTGCTACTATAGCTATTTCTTTTCCGTATAAACCTTCTGAGAAAGTATTTACCTTGATATCTTTATCGTTTATCCATTCTTTGAAATCAGCTTCGGAGATGGGAGTTGTTGATTTTAGGAGAAAATAAATAACTGGGAATCTCCAACCTAAGAAATAAGTTACTCCTTTTTTTAGGCGAATCTTGTTTTCGAAGTCGATTACTTTGTCTTTTGTATCGAGACCGGTAATGAATGTGTAGTATTCATGTTCGGCGGGGGTGGTAGTTTTACTGTTTGTGGTAGATTGGGCTTGGACGGTGTTGTAGGAACAAAAAGCGAACAAGCAAGCGAAAACAATTAGGAACTTTTTCATCATTACAGTCATTTTAAGAATATACAATTTTTAATTAAATAAATAATCATCGCCCAAATATTCGTACAGCTACATTTTATTGGGGGTGGGGCTAAAGTAGCTTAAATATTGATAAATCCAAGAAAAATCGGTATAGAATTGAAAACAAAGTATATTCTGGTACAATCTTGCTTCCATACTGCCATTTTAGACTTAATCAATTAAAAGAGGTATGAAGTAATTGCTAAACGCTGCCTAGAAACCATTTTATCTTAAAAAGTCGAGTAAATACTACTATACCCAAAACAAATAATCAGATAGAATTTGATTGCATATTGCAATAAGAAAGGCCACCGTTTTGGTAGCCTTTCTTTGATTTATTTTTTGAGTTTGTGTTTGAAGATTTTTTCAAACTTCTCGACTTTGGGGCGTATTACAAAGCTACAGTAGCCTTGATCGGGATGGTCGTTGTAATAATTCTGGTGGTAATTTTCGGCGGGATAGTAGTTTTTAAATGGCTCTATGGTTGTTACGATTGGGTTGGGAAATGCATGGCTTTCATCCAATTGCTTTTTATAGTGGAGGGCTTTTTCTTTTTGTTCGTCATTTAGATAGAAAATTACACTTCGGTATTGGGGGCCTACGTCGTTGCCTTGTTTGTTGAGTGTGGTGGGGTCGTGCGTTTTCCAGAATACTTCTAGTAATTCATCAAAACTAACTTTAGTGGTGTCGTATTCTATTTTGGTGATTTCGGCATGTCCGGTTTGTTTATCGCAGACTTGCTCGTAGGTGGGGTTTTCTACATGGCCGCCTCCATAACCACTTTTAACTGATAATACTCCTTCTATCCGTTGGAAAAAGGCTTCAGTACACCAAAAACATCCTTCGCCGAAATAGGCGGTTGCTACATTTTCTTTGATCATTTTTTCTTCCATTTTCTTTTTAGATTGAACTTGTGCACATGAGGATATTATAAACATCCCCAAAAAACTTACGGTTAACCATTTCTTTAACATAGTCGTTTCTACTTACAATTTTTATTTTAAAAAGGTTTATTCACGGTGTATTACGGTTAGGGAGGGAAATACTTACAAGGGGGTGTCTGAACTGTGATTTTTAGGATTTTTATGATTGGGGGTTTGGCAGCTTGGGATTTTTTTGTGGGGATGATGAAGGGGATTATCGGGGCGGACACATAGGTTCGCCCATTTGTTTTGAATATCGTGATTGATGGGGGGCGTTTTTGGGGCGGACACTTAGATACGGACATGTGTTTGGAATGCCATGATTGATGGGTGTGACATTTTGGGGCGGATACGTAGACCCGCCCATATGTGTGGGATGAAGTTATTGATGGGTGGGGCGTTTTGGGCGGGCACAAGGCACCGCCCATCCGTTTTTTTATATGGGGGCTAGAGTGAAATTGGCGGTGAGGGGGTGGTTGCTTTCGATGGTGAGGGTTTGGGGGGCGGTGATGCCGTAGCCGTTGGCTTGGGCGGTGGCGATGTAAGTGTTGGGGGCGAGGCCGATGCGGCTGTATGTGCCGTTGGCTTGGGGCTTGATTTTTATATTTCTGCCGCCATCGACTGGAGTGAGGAGGATGGTGACTTTGGTGGCTGACACATTGCTTGGAAGGGTGACTTGACCGTTTATTTCTGTTTTCTTTTGGTCTTTTCGGATGCTGCTGATGAGCTTGGTGATGTTGTAATCGTTGGCTTTGCTTTTGTCGGTTTTGGCGAAGACGGACTTGGCGTCTTTGCTGATTTCGTTGATTTTAAGCCATATTTTATTCATGACCGCATTGTTGGATTGGGTTAAGATGGCACGTTCATCGATTTTGGCTTTGCGGGCGAGGATGTTGTCGGCTATAGTGGTGCGGTATTGTTCTAATTCTTTGTGGAGGTCGGGGGTGTAGCCTTGTGCTTTTAGAGCCGCTAGGTTGCCGCCATAATTGATGGTGTCGAGGGTGTCTTTGAGGGTGGAGGCGGCACTTTCGCGGTCGCCAGTGCGGAGGGCGGTGCCTAATTTGGAGAGGAAGAAGCCAGAGGGGGCGGTATCGAGGGTGCCGACTGCTTTTTCTACATACCTCTTTAAGATGGGGAGGCGATTGTCGATGGCTGTGTTGGCTATAACAATTTTTTCGGTGATAAGACTGATGGCGGCGGTGTATTGATAGGGATTGATGAGTGTGTTGAGTTCGCTAATTTCTTTTCCGAAATTGGCGACATAGTCGGGGGTGTAGCCTGGGAAAACTTTGGCTAGGATGGCTTGGTCTCTTTGGAGGGAGCGGTGTATGAATCCAGTTACAAAGGGTAGCTCTTCTATTCTGCAACGGATGAGTAATTCTTCAGTGGTCATAAAACAAGGTTTTAATGCTGACACAAAATTATGGGGGTGTTTTTGAATTTTTGAGTGGGGTGTTTTTG
>JAIXOJ010000111.1 GCA_027486835.1 Chitinophagaceae bacterium | reverse complement strand
GTTTCTTTGAGAAACAAGGATGTTTCTTTGAGAAACAAGGATGTTTCTTTGAGAAACAAGGATGTTTCTTTGAGAAACAAGAATGTTTCTTTGAGAAACAAGGATGTTTCTTTGAGGAACAAGAATGTTTCTTTGAGAAACAAGGATGTTTCTTTGAGAAACAAGGATGTTTCTTTGAGAAACAAGAATGTTTCTTTGAGCAACAAGAATGTTCCGCATTTTTACAGTAAGTGGCAACCAAAAAGCAAAACAATCTAGCGTAGTATTATTTTAATTGTTAAGTTATTTTTAAAACTTGTATTGGCTATGATATTTTCTATTTCCTACTAAAAAGTGGTACAGATTTTGCCTTCTATAGATTATGATTTTAATCTTTTTAAAAATTTAAAATTTTATTTTATGGCTTACAGAAAAAAGTCAACACCTAAAAAAGTAATTAAAGTATTTAACCGTGTTGTGGTAATGAATTCCATTGATACGAAGTTAGGCAAACCAGTAACCTATGGGGTGGCTACTCCAGTAACCACAGCGTCGTTAAGTGCTAAGGAAAAAGCCTACATTGACTACCAAGATCAGTATAACCTGCATCTGGCACAGGCTGATACTTTAAGAAAAACATTGTCTGATTTACAAAAGGACATTTTGAATGACAGTGATATTGTGACCACAAGTGCGGCTGCAATATTTGGTTTAGAAGGTATTGAATTGGTGGATTTGGGTATTAAAAGGAAAAAAGATCGTAAACGCCCTAAAAAGAATAGTGGTTCAGAGGGTGATGTAAACCCAGCACCTAGCAAAGGAAAATAATTGAATTGTTTCGTTTTATATAGCTATAGTTAGCGTTGGTAAATGACAAATAGGCATTTACCAACGCTTTTTTGTTTTAGAAAATTGGTGTAAAACTGT
Organism: Chitinophagaceae bacterium; assembly: GCA_027486835.1. Classification (GTDB taxonomy): domain Bacteria; phylum Bacteroidota; class Bacteroidia; order Chitinophagales; family Chitinophagaceae; genus Parasediminibacterium. The sequence goes on along the minus strand of JAIXOJ010000111.1, from coordinate 22,648 downwards.
CTTCATAACCATTTTTTACCAAATTAAATCATCCTTTGCAAGGATTCAAAAGATTTGAAGGTTTGGATTGCAGGGTTATTTGAATAAGGAGTAGGTAACAATAACCTCCATTAGCTTCTTAAAACTTTGAGGATGTTTTTCACGCAAAGTGCGCAAAGTTTGTACGCAAAGAAGGCGCAAAGTGTTTGGGAATGAAAAGGCAAAACATTTCACTTTAAGGACGCAGACGGGAGAGTAGAAAAGGGACTTATCCTATTTTTAGTGCCATACTCAAAGAACCAAAGCGGCTAGAAACTCAGTGTTTCTAGTATAAAACTTCTTTGCAAAAAATTCCGTTTTTTGATATTCTGGGGGCAATTCCCCTCTTGATGGGTGGCGGAACGCCGGGGTGGTAATTTCGAACAAGGTATATAGCTAGGAAACATTGGCCGCTACAATCTCTCACTCAATGCTGGCTCTGGCAATCTCTTTGAAATTATTCCAAGTACAACTAAACTAATGTTTTCTGAATGGAATTAAGGATTCTTTGAGTTACTTGTTTTAGATTAGTCAATGTTACCTTATTATTAATTTGGGGAGATTATTAAACAGGTGTAGAATAAATCCCCTTTATTTACGGAAATTTTTTAATTATGAATAGAATATTTACCCCTTTTGTTTTCGCTTTTTTGGTGTCTTTGTCCCTTTTTACATCCTGTAAAAAAAACAGCGATGCGGCAGTTACGAGTTCAGTTGATCCTGCTACGCAAATTCAACAGGGGAGTGATGGAATCCTGTATGCTCTTGTGATAAACAGAATTGCTAATGTACCAGGTGTTGATGCGGATACTTTAATTTCTAATTCTGCCACAGCTTGGTTTGGCAATTATACTAAAACGGTAGATGCTGGTAATGTAAGTTGTAATGTAGTGCCTATGTATTACACCTATTTCGATTCAACATTTGGTCAGCAAATAAACACTGCTTGGTATGCAAACAAGACCAACGTATTTGGAACTGGTCCTTCCTTGAATTTTACAACCAAGAATAATATTGTATCATGGAAAGTTTCAGGTAATACAAGCAATTCCATAACAGGGTTTAACACTGCCGATTCATTATCTTGGCCCACTATTTCTAATTTTTCAGTACCAGAAACTGTTAGTGCTACTGCTGGGATAACTTTGAATTATAAGTATGATAAGTATGGCGTTGACGGAAGTGCTTATGATTACATAGCAAGAACAATCAGTGGACAAAAGGGGAATGTTACAGACACGATAAGTGTTACTGGTAATAGCTTTAAAGTGAGTGGAAGCGATATTGCTAAATGTGCAGCAGTAGGCGATGTGGTTTCCATCCAATTAATGGGTGCGAAATTTAGCAAGCCCTATGTGGTGGGTTCAAAAACATACCGTTTTGCGAAAGAAGCTGTTTATTCTTATACGGTAGAAGTAAGCCAATAGTTGTCATTTTTTGTGCTGGAGGTAGCACAAACAAAAAAATCCCGAGGCATCCAACCTCGGTATTTTTTAATGAGTGCATCATCCAATTCCAAATACTTTTAATTAAAATTTTGATTTTGTTTAGACCTGACAGGTTTTTAAAACCTGTCAGGTCTTGCTCGATTTGTCAAAACAATTTCAAGCAATTTGTTTTTGGCTAAATTCTTTGCGCTTATTGCCCTCTGTTACCACTAACTTTTTTTCAGCGAAGCCATATCAATCACAAAGCGATAGCGCACATCGCCTTTGAGCAAACGCTCATAAGCATTGTTTACATCTTCCACTCCAATCAATTCAATATCAGAAACAACATGATGTTTAGCGCAGAAATCAAGCATTTCTTGCGTTTCTGCAAGTCCGCCAATTAGCGAGCCAGCAAAACTTCTTCTGCCCATTATTAAATTGAAAGACACTACTGGCAATGGCTCCATTGGTGCACCTACCAATGCGATTGCACCATCTACCTTTAGTAGATTCAGATAGGCATTAATGTCGTGCTGGGCAGATACAGCATCTAATATAAAATGTAAAGTCTTGGTGTGTAATTGCATTTGGTCAGGGTCTGTGGATAGTACAACTTCGTCTGCGCCCAATCGTTTAGCATCTTCAAATTTGGATGCAGAAGTGGTAAACACCACCACATAAGCCCCCAATGCTTTGGCAATTTTAATGGCCATATGACCCAATCCACCAACGCCCACAACACCTACTTTTTTGCCTGGCCCCACATTCCAATGCTTCATGGGTGAATAAGTGGTAATGCCAGCACAAAGCAAGGGCGCAGTAGCTGCCAAATCGAGGTTTTCAGGAATGCGCAACACAAAGTTTTCATCCACTACGATGCTTTCAGAATAACCGCCGAAAGTCATTCCACCAAGGTGTTTGTCGGGCGAATTAAAGGTTTGTGTGTGACCATTGTCGCAAAATTGTTCTAGGTCAGCTTCGCAATGTTCACAGGTTCTGCAGGAGTCAACAAGGCAGCCCACACCCACAATATCACCCACTTTGTATCTAGTAACATGGCTACCTATTTGGGTTATTTTACCCACAATTTCATGACCAGGAACAATGGGGTACACAGTGCCATGCCATTCGTTACGGGCAGAATGCAAATCGGAATGGCAGATGCCACAAAAAAGGATTTCGATGGCTACATCGTGTGGGGTAACGCTTCTGCGTTCAATAGCCAAATGTTCTAAGGGTTGATCGGCAGCATAGGTGCCAAAAGCTTTTGTACTCATAATGTATGGTTTTACTAAAGAACCTTAATCGTTTTAAGGGAAAATTTGTTTGAAAGGGGGAAAGAATTTCGGCTAGGATACCCAATTTTGCCGTGATTGTGTAAGGGTGGCACATTCCAATACAACAATACCCCATTGTTTAGGGTTACCTTTATCCGGCTTAATAATTGAAGAATATTAATATGAAATACGAAATTGGCGATGAAATCATCGTGCTACATAGCAATGAAGAGGGAAGAGTGGTAGAATTGATGAACGAAAAAATGGTGATGATTGAAGTGAGGGGGGTGAAATTTCCAGCTTATATGGATCAGATTGATTTTCCTTATTTCTATCGTTTTAGCAAAAAACCAGTAGTGGAAACCAAAAAACCTAAAGTATTTTTGGACAATCTTCCCAAAGAAAATGCGAAGGCAAAATCTAGCGAAATAAAGGTTGCAGATGGGGTATGGCTGGTGATTATTCCAAAGTTTTCGTTGGATGATTTCAACGACGAAGTAGTAGAATTACTAAAGATTTATCTGGTTAACAAAACAGATTTAAACCTTTCCTTTATTTACAAACAACAGTTTTTGCAAGAGGTGAATTTTGAAATTCACAACCAAATAGGAAAGTTCCAAGACTTTTATTTACACGATATCAACTTTGAAACGGTGAATGACAGCCCTTCTTTTTCAGTGGATTTTTCCTTGCAAACACCTGATAAGAAAAAGGCGGAACATTTTGAAACCTCCTTGAAAATCAAGCCAAAACAAGTGTTTCAAAAGATTGAGGAAATGAAGGATAAAAACCTACCTACCATTCCTTACAAACTATTTGACACCTATCCAGATAGGGTAGAGGATAACAAGCTTGAACTAACCCAATTGGCCAATAAAGGTTTTAAAATTTATCAAGCCCAGCACGCTCGCCAACATTTGGAACCTGCAAGATCAGTAGTTGATTTACACATAGAAAAACTAACAGACGATTGGCAAGACATGACCAACATTGAGATATTATCCATGCAATTAAAGGAATTCGAAAAATGGTATGATTTATCCATTGCGCACCACCAACCGAGCCTCACCATTATTCACGGTGTGGGTACTGGTAAACTTAAAGATGAAATTCACGAACGACTAAAAGTGAAGAAAGCAGTAAAAAGCTTTGTGAACAAGTATGATGTTCGTTATGGGTATGGGGCTACGGAAATTTATTTTAATGCGTAGATAGTTGTATGCTTTCTAATAGTATGCAAACGCTACAAAGAATTCACTATTAATTTAGTAAGCTATTTATAAGTTTTTGATTGTGGAGACAGAAATACTCTAATTGCATGAAATTTACAATTTAATTTATTGGTTCAATAAATCGAACGCTTAGTTGTAAATATTTCACCTTCAATTGACCAAATCATTTTTTTTAAAATGCCTTATACTCGACTGCGATTATTTTGAATATAGTTTTATCGTGTCGATTCTAAGTGTTTTATCCGTCTGAAAAATTTTACCATTCGGTTTTATTATAGTTATAGTTTTCGAAAAAGTAATTATGTTAGTTCGATCAATGTCATCTGTTTTATAGTTGTCTTCTGATAAAAGTTCATAGGTGCTATCGTTTAAAAATTTTCCACTTGCGGTTTCATAATAGCCCCCGTCTCCACAAGAACCAGCAACTCTGAATGAACTTATTAACTTTCCGTTTAGGTCAAAAATTGTGTATGAAATATTGTCGCAATACACACTCTCCCTTTGAGTCAAAATAGTAAACTCCATTAATCCTCTTTTACTCTTTTGCTTTGAATAAAAAAAGTCAAGGTCTAAACTTGCTGAATCCTGTCCAAGATATTGTTTGCTAATAGTATCTTGATTAATCTGAAAAAACTCTAGGCTGTCAAGTTTGGCGTAAAAATATTTTCGATTTTCCCATTGGATGGTGTCAATGGAAAATTCCACTAAGTCAGCATACTTAAACTTGTTTTTAATTGAAGAAAAATCAACAAGATTATCTCTTGATTTGTTGTTTATCGACTTAGACGTTTGGTCACCGCAGGATGTTGCGAATAAAATTGTCACAAGGAATATTAACTTGAAATTTCGTATTATAACCATAGCTTTATTCTATATTTCTATGTTAAAAGAAAAGTACCTGAAATTTTTTAGACTAAAAAGTTTGCGTCATTTTACTGGTATTGGTTGATAAACGAAAATAGTGGTTAGGGTGAAATTCTGTTTTTTATAACTGTTGTTTTTGAAGTACCCAATAATTTTTGAGTTGACTTCGTTTTCTTTTTTTGTTTTTTGTTTTTTGTTTTAAGAGTCTTGGAGAAGCATAAGTCCAGCCACCTTTTCCTGATACTTTTCAAGCAAATATTTTTTGTCAATCAATGGCTTTTCTTTTTCCATTTTACTGTCAATTTGATAATGTATGTGCGTACTGCTTTTTGTTTTTTCATAACCGTAATGTGTAAAATATAGTTACCCTTATGCAAAATCTTCTGATTAATCCTGATCTTAACTACATTTTCATTAAAGTTTGTCAAACATCATTTTGACTTCCTCTGCTATTATTGATGGGACAATTGTTAAAACATAACTGTCTGAACCAATATCAAGATCAACTATTGAATAACCTAGCGGCTTTAGTTCTTTCTCGTCAATTAGTTTTATTATTTTATCTGTTCGTGACTTCTCATATAAATCATCGTAAGTAATTGCAAAGTCATAATTCTTTGCTAGAATTATTTCGTTCAAATAAATTCGAATTTCACTTTCTTCCTCTTTCCAATCAATTTCAGTCATTTCTCCATTGGCTTCCATGATGTCAATTAATACAAACTTTGACGTATCCAAAGAGTCTTTGGGATATGTTAATCCTCTTTCGGATAAAATAAATTCATAATTGTCATCATAAAAAGATTTGGGCTCTTCAAATGCCTGCTTTAAATTAGTTTTCAAGGTTTTTTTTAAAGCATTTGAAACGACAATTAGTTCAATAATTTTTTCGTAAAACTGGAAATCAGGTTTAGTCTTTCCCTCTTGCTTTTTTCCAAAAATGTTTGATAAAAATCCCATATACTTTGAATGATTTTAAAAATGGTTTGAAATTGTATTGACCTTGTAAACAACTCAAAGACATAACCAATTCCATAAGTAATTTTTCATTTTTTTAGAGAATGGCTATTTCTTTATTTATTAAATATAGCGCGAAAATAACTTGGGGCGAAATGCTATTTAATTTTTTAAAGGAAAAGTCGTTTCTGTAGTTCTCCAATTCTGTAATTAACTGACTTATTTAGCCTTTTTCAGGTACACACAATTTGTTTAGGTTGAAATATTGATGCTACCAGCTTAAATAAGTCGGAGATAAATAGTTCTACGGGGTTACATTTTGCACTACTATCAAACACCCTGAATTAAAAATGGGAAGTTTACATTACTACTTGGTATGTTTTCCATTTACCAACCATGGTTACGATTAGCTTAGACAAACGTTGATTAAGCATCCATGTCGGGCATTTTAATGTACAATGTACCGCTATATTTGCCACAGTTATGAAGAATATTAGGAATTTCTGCATTATTGCACATATAGACCACGGAAAAAGCACCTTAGCAGATCGACTGCTTGAACATACAAAAACGATTGGGGAACGTGATATGATGAACCAAGTACTAGATGATATGGACTTGGAGCGGGAAAAAGGCATCACCATCAAAAGCCATGCGATACAAATAAATTATGTGTCTAAGGGAGAGCAGTATGTACTTAACTTGATTGATACGCCTGGTCATGTAGACTTTAGCTATGAAGTGAGCCGAGCATTAGCAGCTTGCGAAGGTGCCTTGCTGTTAGTGGATGCCAGCCAAGGCATCCAAGCCCAAACCATCAGTAATTTATACTTAGCCATTGAAAATAATTTAGAAATCATTCCTGTCATCAATAAAATTGATATGGACGGAGCAATGATTCCTGAAGTGCAAGACCAGATTATTGATTTAATTGGTTGCAAAGTTGGCGACATTCTCTTGGCCAGCGGAAAAAGTGGTATCGGCATTGAGGAAATTTTAGAAGGAATTATTGCTCGTATCCCAGCACCAAAAGGAAGCTACGACGCGCCACTACAGGCTTTAATTTTCGATAGTGTATTCAATAGTTTTAGGGGTATTATTGTGTATTACCGAATATTGAATGGGGTGCTAAAAAAGAATGATAAAATTCGATTTATAGCCTCCGGTAGTGATTACAATGCCGATGAAGTGGGTGTACTCAAACTAACCATGACACCAAAGGAGGAAGTTAAAGCAGGCGATGTGGGCTACATTATCACGGGTATTAAAAATGCCAAAGAGGTGAAAGTTGGCGATACCATTACCCTTGCTAACAACCCTGGTGAAATGATTCAAGGGTTTAAAGAAGTGAAACCGATGGTATTTGCAGGCATCTTCCCAGTGGAAACGGATGCTTTTGAAGAATTGAGGGATTGTATGGATAAACTCCAGCTAAACGATGCCTCGCTCACCTTTGAATTAGAAACTTCTCAAGCTTTGGGTTTTGGTTTCCGATGTGGTTTCTTAGGACTTCTACACATGGAAATCATCCAAGAACGTTTAGAGCGTGAATTTAATCAAACGGTTATTACTACCGTACCAAACGTTGGATTTATTGCTTACACATCTAAGGGGGATAAGGTAATTGTAAACAATCCTGCCGAAATGCCAGATCCTACTAAAATTGACCGAATAGAGGAGCCATACATTCGTGCCCAAATTATTTCTTCACCTGATTATATTGGTAATATCATGACCCTTTGCCTAGGCAAACGGGGTACACTTATCAACCAATCTTACCTTACGCCTACGAGGGTGGAATTGATTTTTGAATTACCGCTCACTGAAATCGTATTTGATTTCTACGATAAATTAAAAAGTCAGACCCGTGGTTATGCTTCCTTTGATTACAACCCAATAGGTATGCGAGAAGCGGATATTGTGAAAATGGACATCTTATTAAACAATGAAAAAGTAGATGCCCTTAGTGCATTAATCCACCGCAGTCGTTCTGCTGACTTTGGAAGGAAATTGTGCGAGAAATTGAAGGAATTATTAACACGCCAGCAATTCCAAATCGCTATACAGGCAGCAATTGGTGCAAAAGTCATTGCTCGGGAAAACATCAGTGCTATGCGCAAAGACGTAACGGCTAAGTGTTATGGTGGTGATATTAGCCGTAAAAGAAAGCTATTAGAAAAACAAAAAGAAGGAAAGAAACGGATGCGTCAAATAGGCAATGTAGAAATTCCGCAAGAAGCCTTTTTAGCCGTGTTGAAATTGGATTAGTTTAAGCTAACAATCAGCCACCTTGTTGATTGAGATTTACAAATAGAAAAAGGGAAGAAAGCTTTACCAACCAAGCTTTCTTCCCTTTTTTCGTAGGTTAATAAATAGCGTTTAATTCCTGAAATAAAAAAGCTTAATCAAGCAAATCCAATATTAATGGTCTGCCTTAATCGGTATTTTTTTACTAGTCTTTGAGTTGTATTTACTTTCGTAATACATCGTAAGCCCAGCAATAGCCAATAGTTGTAAGAAGGTGGCAAATATGGAACCTTCAAATCCAAACGCCCCACCAGTGATAAAGTCTGGCCCAATAGTCAGATAGTCAATATATCCCTTGCTAATAGGCAGGCCACTTACATGATAACCAAACACATTGCCCTGAACAAAATTCCATGCAAAATGAAAAGCCATTGCAAACCATAAATTTTTTGTGTAGATATAATTGATACCCAACAAAATTCCTGCAATGAAAATATTTAGTAAAGCAAGCGGGGTGCTTTGTTGGTTGGTGGTATGCATAATAGTGAAAAACAAAGCGGAACACAACAATGCTAGCCAACGGTTCATGCTTTGCATTAGACTACTTAGTATATAACCACGAACTACAATTTCCTCCATTAACGCCACCACTAAAAAAAGAAATAATGACTGTAGTGTTATAGCAATATCGAAAGTATAACCACGGAAAATTAGATTGTCTCCACTTTTTAAGAACAATGTGCCCACAACCATAATGGTAATTGCAATCCCAAATCCAAGCAATCCGTCTTTTCCATAACCTTTAAAGGAAAGTCCTAAGGAAGAAATGGACAATTGCTCCATCCGAACGCGGAAAATTAGCAAGCCAACAATCCAACCAATTTGGTTTAATAAGTAAGCGATAATGATGCCGCCGAGCGAATTATCGTACGCATAGGATCCACCAAAATAACCTTTGTGGATAAACCATTCAATACAAGTGGCAATGAGTCCACTTAATACAATACTTGTAAAGAAAAATAATACTGCCCGCAGCCATCCCTGCGCAATGTTTAATTTTTTATTCATGGGGTTTAAATAATATTGCCGCCAAAATAATACTTATGTTCGAAAAAAACGATTTTACTGTAAAAGAAAGATTTTTGAATTATGTTCAAATAGATACACAGAGTGACCCCAATAGCGCATCTCACCCCTCTACGGAGAAGCAAAAACAGCTTTCTGTATTGTTAGTGGAGGAATTATTGGCAATGGGTATCCAAGATGCACATACCGATGAGTATGGGTATGTTTATGCCACTGTTCCCGCAACAACCCAAAAAAATGTACCAGTAATTTGCTTTTGCAGCCATATAGATACCGCCCCTGATTGTAGTGGTACTAACGTAAAACCATTGGTACACAAAGATTACAATGGGTTACCAATCGTATTACCTGACGATCATGGTCAGGTAATCACAGTGGAGCAGTACCCTTATTTAAAGCAACACATTGGTTATGAAATTATCACTGCAAGCGGACTTACCCTCTTAGGAGCGGATGACAAAAGTGGTGTTGCAATTATCATGGATTTAGCACATTACCTTACAACCCATCCAGATATTCAGCATGGAACTATTAAATTATTGTTTACCCCGGACGAAGAAGTAGGTGCAGGAACTGCAAAATTAGATTTAGAAAAATTAGGTGCTTCTGTTGCATACACTTTGGATGGGGGAGAAGTGGGTACTTTGGAAGACGAAACTTTTAGTGCAGTCGGTGTCACCATAACAGTTTATGGTGTTATTGCTCACCCTGGTTATGCTAAAAATACGTTAGTTAACGCCCTAAAAATTGTTGGTTATATAGCATCTGGACTACCTAAAAATGAATGGAGTCCTGAAACAACAGAAAAAAGGGAAGGCTTTGTACACCCCGTTCAGATGGAAGGAATAGCAGAAAAAGCAAGCATTTCGTTTATCGTGCGTGACTTTGATTCTAATCAATTAACTATCCACGAAGAAAGATTGAAATCAATAGTGGAGGAGGTGATGGAACAATATCCAGGTGCTACTTACACTTTTGAGGTGAAGGAACAATATAGAAACATGAAGGAAGTTTTACAACACCATCCTCACATAACTGCCTATGCAGAAGAAGCATATCATCGGGCTGGTTTATCGGTGGTAAAAGAACCAATAAGAGGCGGTACCGATGGAAGCAGACTAAGTTTTATGGGTTTACCCTGTCCCAATTTGTTCACAGGAATGCAGGCAATCCACAGCAAACATGAATGGATAGGGGTGAAGGACATGGAAAAATCTGTGGAAATGTTGGTGAACTTGGTACAAGTGTGGGAACAAAACACCGTGTAGTTCAGTTTTGTGAGCCGTATTGGGTCGCATGTATTTCCTTTGCAGTTTCTAGCTATTGTTTTCAGGGTAAACAATAGCTTTCTTTTTCTTATTCTTTAATGATTAACTACCAAAACGATTATGGCTATAGATATAAATGCGTACCAAAAAATCCAATCCAATTTAGCCGAACAGCAGGTGTGTTTGGTGGCTGTAAGCAAAACAAAACCAAAAGAGGATATTGAAGCTTTGTATGCATTAGGGCAAAGAGATTTTGGCGAAAACTATGTACAAGAGTTATTGGAAAAACAACCTCAATTGCCAGATGATATCCGATGGCATTTTATTGGTCACCTGCAAACGAATAAAGTCAAATACATAGTGCCAATCGTACATTTAATACATGGAGTGGACAGTTATAAACTGTTGGTTGAAATAAACAAACAAGCCCAAAAGCTGGAGAAAATAGTGGAATGTTTGCTCCAAGTATATATAGCCAGCGAGGAAACAAAATTCGGATTCGATGCAATTGAATTAGCTGATTTATTCCAGGCAGATTTATCAGCATTAACCCATATCAAAATTGTGGGGCTAATGGGCATGGCAAGTTTCACCACTGATGAATCTGTCATTAGAAAAGAATTTGTTACACTAAAAAAACACTACGAATTATTTGCGAGCAAAACAGCCTTTAATATCCAATTCCACACTTTGAGTATGGGCATGAGTAGCGATTATTGGATAGCAATTGAAGAGGGTAGCACTATGGTGAGGATTGGTAGTTTATTATTTGGAAAAAGATAGTTCAAGTATTTATTGATAAACCGCAAGGGCAAATGAATCGTTTCGTAAAAATCTTATATCAAGCTGTTGAAGGAAAACCCGAAGGATCGGTTCGTACGCTTTCGTTCGGTAGTATTGGCTTATTTTTTTGTGTAGCAATTGGGGTGCTTGATTATGTTCAGCAAATGGTGGCATCTGCCTACCTATTATTTGGGCTTTCACTAGTATTGTTGGTTATTTTGGTTTTTGAGTACTTTGGATACCGTAAATACATTAATACCGCCATAGTAATCAGCATCAATTCCTTTTTAATTGCGATTGTAATGGCCGAGGGACTAGCTACCGGTTCTCATTATTACTTATTATCACTGTTGGTAGCCCTGTCTTTTCTATTGGTAGATGCTGCCGAAGACAAGCGAAAAGTGCTAGGGTATTTTTTGATTCAGGTTTCCAGCTTTTGTTTTTGCATATTAGATGGTCGCATGGTAAGTTCCGTACAGCATATTAATCCGGAGCTTTATCACCAGAAATTTGTAATGAATAGCATTTGTTCGGTGGTATTAATTGCTGTCTTTGCTTATGTGGGTATGTACTTTGAACGAAAAGTGAAAGAAGATCTAGTTGTGGAAAGAAATAAAGCTCTGGCACAATCCAAAAAAATTCAAGAGCATAACCTTTATTTACGAGAAATCGCTTTCATGAATGCACATACACTTCGTGCACCCTTAACTAATATTTTGGGCTTAATCAAAAGGATTGACATTGACAATATGCCCACCGAAAAAGACAAAAAATTGCAGCAATACCTTAAGCAATCGGCGGAGGAGTTAGATATAGCTATCCATACCATTGTAGCCAAAACAAATGAGGTTGAAGAATTATTTAAAGAGGATTAAAAAAGAAAACTGTGTTTTGAAAAAAGGCATTTTATTCGGAAACGTGTACGTAGATTTTTAGTCAAAAAAAATACCGTTGGTGATTTTTCCAACGGTATTTTTTTACGCATTAATATTATTAACCTAATAATGTTACATCTTTTTAGCATCCTCAATAAACTTGGCCAAGCCAATATCAGTAAGTGGATGTTTTAAGAGTCCTAAAATAGAATCAAGTGGACAAGTGCATACATCAGCACCTGCTTCTGCGCATCTTACAATGTGTAATGGAGTTCTAATTGAAGCAGCTAAAATTTGGGTATCAAAACCTTGAGTGCCGTAAATGTTGGCTATCTGTGCAATTAACTCAATTCCATCCCAATTGGTATCATCAATTCTTCCGATGAATGGGGAGAGGTATGTGGCGCCTGCTTTTGCAGCTAATATAGCTTGGCCTGCACTAAAAACCAAAGTACAATTGGTTTTGATACCGTTATCCGTAAACCATTTAATGGCTTTGATACCATCTTTAATCATCGGTACTTTAACTACAATGTTTGGGTGAATGGCCGCAAGAATTTTACCTTCCTCAATTATTTCATCGTAGGTAACGGAAAGTACCTCAGCACTAATATCGCCATCTACTAAGTCGCAAATTGTTTTGTAATGGTTTAAAATGGCTTCATTACCCTTAATGCCTTCTTTTGCCATTAATGATGGATTGGTAGTAACACCATCCAAAATACCTAAATCATTGGCTTCTTTTATTTGAGCCAAGTTTGCCGTGTCAATAAAAAACTTCATTGGTTGAGATTGTATGAATAATAATTACAAAGAAACTGAAAAGGGGAGGGGAAAGTGTAGTGACTTTTGCAAAGCCAAAAGAAAAGAAAAAAATCGGCAGGCTACTTACATCGCACCGCTACAACCACATATCCTTGCTGTATTCCTACTCTGGGGAGGTTCTGCAGGAGCTGGTCGTGCAAGACCTGCCGGCTGCAAATGTAGGGGGATAACTCTAATCAACAAACAAAAAATTCCTTTTTTTCTTTTGCGCTGCTTGATCCTAGGTGCATAAAAGTTTTTCGTTTTGTCCCTCGCCTTTAGGAAAGGGGTTGGAATGAGGTTTAATTTATTACTGCGAAAAACTTTTATGCACCCTAATTTCTTACCCCTTTTAATCCTTTTCTCCAGATGATAAAGCAATTGACCATCACCAAAATCTTGTACTAGCTTATCCCTATTGAGCTATCATTGCTCAAAATGTTGCAGATGCCTCAAAAAAAACGATTGCTAGTTATTGCATTGTGCCTATTATCATTCGCATGGTTGCCCCCTAAAAAAATTCACGTGTATTTAATTGGAGACTCCACCATGGCTTATAAAGAACCTACTACTTTTCCAGAAACAGGATGGGGAATGACTTTTGCCACTTTTTTTGATGAATCCGTAATGATAGATAATCGTGCAAAAAATGGTAGAAGTACTAGTAGTTTTATTGCTGAAGATCGATGGAAGCCTATTGCCAATGCGCTGGAAGCCGGTGATTATGTATTTATCCAGTTTGGACATAATGATGAATCGGTTGAAAAGAAAGATCGATACAGCCCACCTGATAAATTTAAAGCTAACCTCACCTTGTTTATCAATGACGCTAGAACCAAAAATGCAATACCCGTTCTTATTACACCTGTAGGCCGGCGTAATTTTGATTCCGCTGGGTTAATTAAAGAAACGCATATGGTATACAGTGCCTTAGTAAAAGAAGTGGCCTCGGCTACCAATACTCCCTGTATAGATTTAGACACCAAAAGTCGCCAACTATACCAACAAATGGGGGCTGAGAACAGCAAACATTTGTTCAATTGGTTACAACCTGGTGAACATCCCAACTATCCTAAAGGAAGACAAGACAATACACACTTTAATGAGTACGGCGCTAGAAAAATTGCGGAAATCGTATTTGCCTCCATTATAGAATTACAATTAGAATTAACTACTAGAATCGTTAAACCGAAAGAGGCCAAATAGCTGTCTGATAATAGTTTTTCGTTTGCCCCTCGCCTTTCGGAGTGGGGTTTGGGTGAGGTTTAATTAATTACTGCGAAAAATTGTTATGCACCCAAATATCTTGGCTCGGCAACTGATTTTTAATCAGTATGCAAGTACTACCACGATTTATTTTTTCCTGTTTATGTATTCTCAAGTGCCATTGCATCTGGATATCCGTACTAAAAATAGAAAAATGAAAAAATTAATTGTTCTCTTACTCTTAACTACCACCTTAGTTTGCTTTGCAAAAGATGACAAAACCACTGTTAGCGCCAAACTGAATGCTGTTACCATCTTTAGATCGGGCGTAGAAATGAATCACCAAACGGTGGCAAACCTAAAAGCAGGCAATAACGAACTGGTAATTGACCAATTGAGTAATAGCCTAGATGTAAACAGTATTCAAGTGAAAATATCCGATGCCATCACTTTATTAGGTACTGAGTACAGCAATAATTATGTGGCCACTGGTAATAAAAGCCCACGAGTAAAAGATCTGGAAGACACATTAGCTGAATTACGAAAAACGCTGAACAAGTACCAGCAATCCCTCAACAATATTGCGGAATTGCAAAAAGTACTTCAATTAAATAGGGAAATAAAAGGAACGCAAAATGGATTATCGGTTGCTGAGCTAATAAAATTAATGGATTATTTTAAGCAAAAGACAATTGAACTACAGACAGAGCAAACCAACACCGAAGAAAAGAAAAACAAATTGCAGGAACAGATAGATAAACTTGCAGTACAGCTAAACGACGAGCGCCTAAAAAACAATGGCTCTAATGGAAGAATTACCTTGCAATTAGTAGTAGCTGATGCAGGAAAGTACAGTATAGAAATCAGTTACATTTCTTACAACGCACGCTGGACACCCTTTTACGATTTAAGGGTGGATGATTTAAAATTGCCCATAAAACTAATTTACAAAGCACAAATTAGCCAAACCACAGGTATTGATTGGAAACAAGTAAAACTCAGTTTATCTACAGCCAATCCCGGACAAACGGGCGAGGCACCTATTTTAAAATCTTGGTTTCTTAGTTATATAAGCCCCTATGGCTACAGTCGATCTCCGGAATATGCCAGTAATACCATACCTACTTTAAAATCTATGTCTATGGATGAATCTTTTGGAAGTACTGGGGATTCAAAAAGTAAAGCACGAAAACCATTGGAAAATTATGTAACTGTATCTGATTACAGCCTTAATGTGAGTTTTGATATTGATGTGCCTTACGATATTCCTACCAACGGAAAACAACAAACGGCGGTGTTAAAAACGTATCAAATGCCTGCTGTATTTAAACATTATGCCGTACCCAAACTAGATAGGGAAGCCTATATACTTGCCGAGATTACCGATTGGGAAAAACTCAATTTACTGCCAGGAAGTGCGAATGTAATTTTTGAGGGTACTTATACTGGCAAGACCTTTATTGACCCTAATTCATCTCAAGATACCCTCAACCTAACGATAGGCAAAGACAAAAGGGTAGTGGTAAAACGAGATAAATTGGTTGATTTTAGTAGCACTAAATTTTTGGGTAGTAATAAACTACAGAAATTCACTTACGAAATAACCCTAAAAAACAATAAAAAAGAAACCATTAACCTTCAATTGAAAGATCAATTCCCGTTGAGTACCAATAAAGATATTGAAGTAGATTTAATCGAATCAAATGGCGCAGTCCTAAATAATGATATTGGGGTGTATAACTGGCAATTGGCAATACCTGCTAATGAAAGCAAAAAAATACGTTTTACCTATAGCATTAAATATCCAAAAGATAAACAGTTAAACCTGAATTAAACAAGATTGCCACAAAAATTCAGCAATTAAAAATGAAAAGAACCATTACCCCATTTCTGACTGAATCGAACCATACTGTAGAGACGTGATTAATCGCGTCTCTACAGTATGGTTCGATTCAGTAGTGTTGATGTACGATTTTATCCCACTTTGAGTATATGCACAAACATTTGCAGATGGTATGGAGCGTGTCCAAATCTGAAAGGGTAATTATTCCTCTTTTCAGGCATTTCTTTTTGGATTTGTTACAGAAAACCAATTGACTATAGCACAAAAAAAAGCGGCTTTATCCAAAAAAGATAAAGCCGCTTTTATAATTATTAGACCATCATTTATGGCATAATAATCACAGATTTTGGTTGAATTTCTACTAACTCCAGTGCAAATACCAAATCTTTTCCCGCAAGAGGATGATTGGCATCAAGCAACACATGCTCATCGGCCACTTCCACTATCTGTACTGGAAACTGTTCGCCTTCCGTATTGCTCATGTTCAACTGCATACCCACTTCAGGTACTAAATCTGTTGGAAAACGCTCAATAGGAAACTCCATGATCATATCGTTATTACGAGGACCATAAGCCTGATCGAAAGGGATGTTTACCACTTTCTTTTCGCCAATAGCCATGTTCATTACGCCATTGTCAAAACCTTCAATCACCATTCCAGAACCCACTTCAAACTCTAATGGTTCCCTGCCTTCTGATGAATCAAAAATTGACCCATCTACCAACGTACCGTGATAATGTACCTTTACTGTATCACCCTTCTTAACTTGCTGCATAACGCTATTTTGTAAAAAAAAATATCTTAACGCAGCGAAAATACCGTTCCATGCTATATGAAAGCAATAATTTATTATTTTCAGGCTCAAATTAACTATTGAATGAAATTGCGGCTGCTGTTATTTTCTATTGTAAGTGTACTCTTCGCCCCTGCACAAACGAATAAAACCACCCTGCCAGGTGCCTACCAAACCAATGCTTATTTACCCCTACTTCGTGGGAAAAAAGTGGCTGTAGTAACCAATCATACCGCCTTTATCAAGAATACACACCTCGTAGATTCCCTCCTGCAATTGGGTATTGACATTCAAAAAATCTTTGCCCCAGAGCATGGCTTTAGAGGAAAAGCAGATGCGGGTGAACGGGTGGATAACAAAATGGATAGCCACATTCCCATCATTTCCCTTTTTGGCCGAAAAACAAAGCCTCAAGAAAAAGAATTGCTAGGGATTGATGTGTTGTTGTTCGATATTCAAGATGTAGGGGTTCGGTTCTATACCTATATATCTACCCTACAAGGGGTGATTGAGTCGGCCATACAATATAACAAACCGATGATTATACTTGACAGACCCAACCCCAACGGTTTTTATGTGGATGGCCCAGTTTTAGAACCCGCTTTGGCCAGTTTTGTAGGTATGCAGCCCATCCCCATTGTATATGGAATGACCATTGGTGAATATGCCAAAATGTTGTTGGGCGAAAAAATGCTCGATTGGAAGTACATACGAAAAGAAGACAAGCAAACCTCCCTTGGCGAATTGCTCGGCTTTGAACACGAACACCATAACTTTTCGCTTACGGTAATTCCATGCCTCAACTACACCCACAGTACCAAATACCAATTACCCATACCCCCATCTCCTAATCTACCCGATATGTCTTCCGTGTATTGGTATCCCTCCACATGTCTTTTCGAAGGTACCACCCTTAGTGAAGGCCGCGGCACGCCCCATCCCTTTTGTTATATTGGTCATCCCAGCCTGCCAAACCATTTGTTTAGTTTTACCCCCACACCAAGAGAAGGCGCAAAAGAACCAAAATGGAAAGACAGCCTATGCTATGGATTTAATGTATTGGCCGCACAGAAACAAACACCCAAAAACCTTGTCAATCACCTTCAATTAGCGTATCTCTTGCAAGCATGGCAATTATTTCCAGACAAAGACAATTTTTTCCTCAAACCCACCAAACTGAATGATTATTTTTTCAACAAACTAGCCGGCAACACCAAGCTTATGGAACAAATAAAAGCCGGCACTTCAATAAATGACATCCGTGCATCCTGGCAACCCCAATTAGTAGCATTCAAAAAAATCAGAAAAAAGTATTTACTCTACCCAGATTTTGAGTAAAAACTCCATCGGAAATATTCTATTGAAAATCCATTGCATCATTTTCTACAGCATGGTATAACGATAACTCCACACAAATAAGTCGTTCCATCAGACGGATGAATCGTTCCACCGCACGGATTAATTGTTCCATCACATGGATGAATTGTTTTTTCGCACGGATGAATTGATTTTTCTCACGGATGAATTGTTCCATCGCACGGATGAATTGTTTTTTCTCACGGATGAATTGTTTCTTCGCATGGATGAATTGTTTTTTCTCACGGATGAATTGTTCCATCACATGGATGAATTGTTTTTTCGCACGGATGAATTGTTTCTTAGTATGGATCAATTGTTTTTTCGCACGGATGAATTGATTTACCGCACGGAAGAATCATCTGAAATAATGTAAACTAGAGTCGGTTAGGTGCATCAAAGTTTTTCACTTTTACGGTGTCAAGCTGCAATGGTGTTGATGTTTGATAAATACTAACTACCGAAAAATAAGTTACATGCGCCAAATAAACAAAGTGTAAAAATGTATTGTAATCATTACCAGGCAAACATTCCAGTTCCCTATACTTTGGAGAGGGGTTGGGGTGAGGTTTAAATTATGGGTGCGAATAACTTTTATGCACCCAATCAACTTACCAGAATTGCAAAAGGATTGTAAAAATACTCTAGCTCATTTCCAATCACTTTTAGGCGTTTCCAATCACTTTTAGGCATTTCCAATCACTTTTAGGCATTTCCAATCATTTTTGGGCGTTTCCAATCACTTTTGTGTGTTTCCAATCACTTTTGGGCGTTTCCGTGCAACTCGACCCCATTTCCGTGTAACGAGAGGTCATTTCCAAGCAACCCTTACACTATAAGGAAGCTACGTTTCCCTATAAGAAAGTGGTGTTTCCTTATAAGGAAGTGGTGTTTCCTTATAAGGAAGTGGTGTTTCCCTATAAGGAAGTAGTGTTTCCCTATAAGGAAGTAGTGTTTCCCAATAAGGAAGTTACGTTTCCCTATAAGGAAGTGATGTTTCCCTGTAAGGAAGTAGTGTTTCCCTATAAGGAAGTTACGTTTCCCTACAAGGAAGTTACGTTTCCCTACAAGGAAGTTACGTTTCCCTATAAGAGAAGTAGTGTTTATTATAGACTACAATACAATTTCTTTGAAAAGGCGGTAGCTAAATACTAGGTAGGCGATTCCCCTCTTGAGGGGTGCCCGTAGGGCGGGGTGGAAATTTCGCACAAATTATAGAACTAGAAAACATTGGCCTCCAATCCATCACCCCGTGTATTATTTTCTAGATGGTATCTCCTAAAACTAATGATTAGGATTAACCCAACTTCGATTACATAACTGCAAGTTTTAGTAAAGACTCAGTTGAAAACTAAAAGCCATTTAAATATTTGGATTCGCAAGAACACTTAAATGAGAATAATGAATAAAGAAGCTCCCATCAAAAAAACGATAAGAATCTATAGGTAATGTATGTAGTTTATTTTCTAAATAAAATGAACCAGCAAAAAAATAGATTTGACTTAGTTTCCCCCTATTTTCGCAGTCGAGAGGCGTAGGTAATGGTAATTAAGAACTTTTTTAAAGTAGAAATAGAGGTTAAACTTGCTTATGTTTGCGAGTTATCGGACATTTTAAAACGACATTTTTATGATAAAAAAACTTATAAAAATATTTTTTTGAATCAAAATTTTATTGATAACTTTTTGTATTCAAGGACAAATTAAAACACCATCATATCAAATGGACAATTTTGATAAATTTAAAAGTAAAGAAAAGTTTGTTAGGGATACAGAAAGTCATTACGCAGGTGTAAAGGATACAACTATGAGAAGAATCTTGTCTGAAAAAATAAATTTAGCTGTTGACGATTTCAAAGAAATTGTAAAATTGGGAAATGCAACAGACAAAGACTTTCAAGACAAAATAAAAGTAGGATTAGAACGGTTTCGTGATATAAAACTTGACCTTGATACAGAAGACAGAGAAAAGATTTGTCTTTACTTTGAAGACTTAATGGATATCGTAGGACTTCAAAGTTCAGGTGGACACTTGAATATGTTTATGTATGGATTTGACCCTACATTTAAAAAGTAATTATTGACTAAAACGCCCTATAACAAAAGTGTTTAGTAAAGTGCTTGCAGATGGAAGTAATACAGCAATTCTGCTTTCTTTTAGCAGTAGTTTCGGCAGACCTAACACAATAGGACCATCGGGCAAGAATTGAGCAATGGAACAAGAATTAAGCAATTGTCCATCGGCAGACCAAACATTCTTGTCAAGCACCTTCCCAAACACTCATTCGTTAAGGTTAATATACTTCACATCTCGTCCCCCAAAAATCAACTGAGCGACATGTTCCGCAGTGCATGTCGCCTAAATAGATAATTGGGATTTCCAAATCCCATTCGATTAATTCTTTGCTTTTTTCTCCCGCTGGTGTGAGCATGTCCCACATGCCCTTCGCTTAGTTCTTCTCAAATTGTCTTGACGTTCTTCAGCCGTTCTCATCTCATCAAATAATTGTGATTACCAGATCCCATTTCCTAGCATTTTGGTTCAACAATTAAATTTGGCTCATGAATAAAACTTCAGCAATATTGCAATCATTGGGCTTTGGTTATGAGCAGATGGAATGTTAATTCCCCTACAAGCACCGAGCCTTTTTGGTTGGTGGTCGTTTTTGGACAAGATAATTGTACAGCGAGACAAGAAAATTTGATAATATTAAAAAATAGAAACGATGAAAAATCTGATTTTATCAATTATGGCAATAATGCTACTTTTTACAGCTTGTAGAAAAGATGACGACCTAACACAACAGAGCGACTGTGGATTTATAGACTTTAAATACTATAACGGAAAGCAATTCAATTTAGGCGAAATGTCTAATAACTACATTTTGGTTGGTGTTGACACATCTTATAGCGACAGTCAAATTAAAAATTTCATTTCAACTCTTAGCTATCTTGATCAAAGCTACACTTACACAATTCACACGACAGGACAATACAGATTTAAAGAGATTCCACTAAGACTTAAATCTTCCAAGAACTGCGGACAAATTGCCCACATTATTACCGAATTAGAAAAAAATGCAATTTTTTCTTACGCTCATTACACAATGAAAACAGACAACTGCACTAATTTAATTTGGGAGCAGATAGGTAATTTGTGCATAAACAGCTACGGAAGTAATTTTTCTGTAAAAGTATTTGATGAAAATGACTTGACATACTTAAACCAAAAAATTGCAGAGACAAATACTGAATTAGTAGAGCAAAATAAATTTATGCCAAAATGGTTTGAATTGAGAGTAACAAAAAACTCCAAAGGAGATGCTTTAAAATTGGCAAACTATTTCTATGAAACAGGACTTTTTGAACACAGTGAACCTGGAATTTCTAAATATGCAGTGGAATAAAAAGCGAACTGCAAACAGGCGTTTGGCTCGATGGCGGGTGACGTGGTTAATTGAACATTTCCTTTAGTGCGAAAGTGTCGCTCGTACCCTTCGCTTAGTTCTTCTCGGTTGGCCTAGATGTGTTCCTACGCTCATTTTGCCTATACCGACAAATAGAATCCCTTAATCCCATTTCCTAGCATTTTGGTTCAACATTTAAATTTGGCTTATGAATAAAACATCAGCAATATTGCAATCATGGGGCTTCGGTTATGGGCAGACGGAATGCTAATTTCCCGCCAAACGCAAAGCCTTTTCTGTAGCTTTAAGTTAAAAGACGATTCAATAACTGAGGAAAAACATGAGAAAAATAATAGTTATTCAGGTTATTTTATTAATAGCATTTTTAGAGGGTTTATCTCAAAGTAATAGCAATAAAACAAAAAGCATAATTAGAAAGATTGGCTATGATTATATTCCAATTGAATATTTTAGCGATACTACAATAATAGGTTTAACGCACAATCTTGAATTGCAAAAAAAAACTAAGAAGAAAAAATCCTTCACTTTTTTTTGGAATTCTTATTGTATCGATGGAAGATATTATATGGTAGTTACGCCTGAACAAATATATTTATATAGTGGACATGAGAACCCTAACCCAAATCATATTTATTGGGTGTTGAATATAAACAAAGATGTTTTAAATATATTGTCTAAAAGCTATAAAAAAATAAAAGATTTAGACTGTCATTCTGAAAGTTGTTTTGACGAAAAATTTAGTGAAGAAAAATACTCAATTGAAGAGTGTGAGAAACTAAGATTAATGCAAGTTGAAAAATTTACTAAAATTATAAATAGTTTTATATCGGACACTAAATTAAAAATTAATTTAAGCCAAAGAACAGAACCTATAAAGACAATGTATTATGGTTATGGCGAAGATCTAATGTTAGAATCGATTCCTGTATTAATAGAAAAAAAATAAGCTATCGCTAACAGCAATTTGGCATAATTGTGGGTTCTGTGGTTAATTGAAGCTTTGTGCTACGTATAAAGTTCAGTACTGGCTGACAATTTACTGCTTCGAAATTCTCCCCGCTAGTGCGAGCGTGTCGCTCGTACCCTTCGCTTAGTTCTTCTCGGTTGGCCTAGATGTGTTCCTACGCTCATTTTGCCTATACCGTCAAATAGAATCCCTAAATCCCATTTCCTAGCATTTT
>JAIXOJ010000113.1 GCA_027486835.1 Chitinophagaceae bacterium | reverse complement strand
TACTAAAATAAGCCTTGGAGTATTGGTAAATGGGATTTGAAAATTTCATTTACCTCTTTGGATGGGGTGCATAAAAGTTTTTCGCTCTCCGAATTTAAACCTCACCCCAACCCCTCTCCGAAAGGCGAGGGGCAAAACGAAAAACTTTTATGCACTCTTGTGATGTATTCAAAACCGCTGTTTTAAACAGGCCACTTACACATTTAGTAGAAGAATTTTACTTGGTTATTTTTAAAAAGACATTAAATCGGGAAAAAATGGCTCTATATCGGTCTTCCCTCTGAATACACCACACGGTTATCAAATCTCCTAATTGCTCTCAGCAAGCATACCATACGACAATCAAATCACCAACAAACAATGGTTTCCATCCCATTATGGCTGCGTATTTCAGCAATAGAAACAACACAGCCATTGGAAATATTGGGCAAGCATTAGTCGCCATTCGAGCATTCGTGGCTACAACCCAAAAATATTTTTAAGGATGAAAAACTTAGGTGCCAAAATTCAAATCTGTATCCCCATTTTTCCAAGGGTTTTGTTCCGGTAATCGACCAGCCTCTTCGGGGGTGGGTAATTTCTTGCGGTATTTGTCTGGGTAAAGCCCCATTTTATCGGAATCAATTTTTGGGAAGTTGGGTATTTTTTCCCAAACCGGTGCATTGGGTTTTAGTTGAAAGCGATTGTTAGCCGCATCCACAAAACCAGGGTCTTTATCGGTTAACAAATTGTTATCTATAGCGATAATGTTGGTGTCTTTTGCAAGCTCTTTCCCTATTTTGATAAGGGTAGGATTCCCTTTTTTAATCCAAATGAGGTTGCCAGTAAATTTGGTTCGTTGGGGAAGTTCGGGATGATTATCTAGCAGGGTAGCCATTTCAGGAAAAGTAGTACTCCAAGGTGGTGAAGCGGGATTGATGGAATTTACTTTCTTGAGCAAGTTTTTGTTGGTGGCATATCCCCGACCCTTTCCTCGATCGTCCATGCCAAATACTGGGCCATCGTTTTTGATGAAAATATTGTTGAAAACTTGGTGGTCTGGCCCGCTAGCAATCCAAACACCTGTGCGGTTGCCAGCGAAAATATTTCCATAGACGAAAGTGCCAGAAGCACCGTCATCGGGGTTGACCCCTCCAACGGTGTGGTGAATGAAATTATAGCGGATAACAACCCCTCTAATGGTCCAATCCATCCAAGAGTAGAAGGCACCAACATCTGCGGTAGAATAGCCACAACGGTGGATTTCGTTGTATTCAAACACTATTTTGTTACCCCCAAAAAGAACACCATCGCGGGGTGCATGATGAATGAGGTTGTGCGACACCAATATGCCCACTGCTGGTGCACCACTGTTTTCTGAGTATAAATCGACTGCAGCAGAATACTGAGATTTGAGAACCCCATAGTGGTGCAAATGATTGTTGATTACGTAATTACCCGATTCGGTTAGTTGTTCTCGGTTGCCGCCTGAAACGATAATACAACCTTTGCCCAGTCCGTACATATCGCAACTTTGAATGCCATTCTTCTCACCATTCAAAACAATACCATTGCCCCCTAAATTTTTGAAGGTACAGCCTGCTACAAGGTTTTGGTTGCCTTTGGAGATGGACATACCATCGCCCAAAGCACCTTCAAAGGTTATCCCAATAAATGCAGTATTGCGTAAGTCTTTGGCTATTACCATTGGCTTTTCTAATTGAGAAGCGATGATTGATTCAGTGGCAAAATTGGATGGTGGCCACCAATACAGCATCCCTGTGGCAAAATCGATACTCCACTCGCCTTCGCGGGTAATTTCTTCTACCAAA
Organism: Chitinophagaceae bacterium; assembly: GCA_027486835.1. GTDB lineage: Bacteria > Bacteroidota > Bacteroidia > Chitinophagales > Chitinophagaceae > Parasediminibacterium. The sequence continues at coordinate 13,882 of JAIXOJ010000113.1, read as the reverse complement.
TTAAGGGCATACCATTCTTCTTTACCATTGCCTTTGGGGCGGTTGTATTTGTTGCCAATGCCAAGCGGCAACCCTACTTTGAACGTGATTTGTTTGTTGTCTTTATCAATATTGGCCACTTTTATGGCGGGATTTTCCCAGCCTACACGCCAAAAGCCTTTAAGCCATATATCCTTTGCGGCACCCCAACGTTCTACACGTTCATCCCGATAGATAAAACTTCCTGGAGTTGTTTTATTACCCACTTCTACCACTTCTTTCATGGTAGTGCAAGTATCATCTGGCCATCGAGATATGGGCATCCGTTTATCGTTTACAAACAATTCGAAAATGCCCCCACCATCACTAAAAACATCGGGAAATAGGTCTGTATGGGTAAAGCCCAAAGCTTTTGTATTCAGTTGTACCACTTTGTTTTTCGCCGAAACATCGAGGCGGGAAACCAATCCGGGGTCGGTAACAGGAGTGAAATCTTTGGCTGATAAAATCTTGCCCCCAAAGAGATGTACTGAGGCTTGTTTGTAATTGCGGTAAACGATGGGTGCATCGTCTTGCCCACTATCATCGGCAGTTAGTTCAAAGCTTTTAGACAGGAGGTAATTACCTTCTAACAGGTTGATAGCAACGCCCCCTTTGGGTAATTTTTTACTACTAATTAGTTTTCTAACGAAGTCCCTAGCATGTTCAAGGGTGGCAAAAGGGCCATCTGGAGCGGATGCTACTGCTTTTTTGCCCGACCAAGCATCATTGCCGTTGGGCGCAACAAAAAGCTGTAAGCCACATTTGTCTCCATCGATATCTAACTGTTTGATGGTAGGTGAATAGCTGAGTGGGGCAAAGGGTTGAGCCGTTCCCAATAAGCTCGTGAACACAAAGGCTATTACCGCTAGTACGCTACATTTTAATAATTGCATTATCTATCCGTATTATAATTACGACAATGATAACCCAAAAGGAAAGTAGTTTAGTGCTTAGTGAAGTAATGGAAGGGTTTTAAATAGAAACAGGACAGGCGCGAAAATATTTGCAACGTTGGGTATTATGCCAACTAGAGGCGAATCGGATTTAAAGTATGATTCAACGCATCGTGTCTTTAGAGTGTAAGCGACAATAACACTCTATTCGTAGTATTGGACAAGTGTTAATCGCAAATCGTGCATTAATGGCAAATGTTCCAGAATGGCGTATTTACCAAATGGAAATGCTTAGTCCTTATTAGGGATAAAAATAGTTTGGAAAATTGCTGCCAACCGACTTGATTCTTTTCCAGGGGTCATGATGTGATGTTGGTGTTTTATATCCACTTGTTGAAAAAATTTGGCGAGATTAACACCAATGGAAATGTTTGCAGGTTTGATCGTGTCTAAAGCAAACTGTACTTGTCTGATGGTGGGATAAGGTGCCATATATCCGCCCACATGAAACTCGTATTCGTGGCGACGGTAAGTAGATTGCTTGGCTTTGCCCTCTAGCTTCCAATTGATATACCCTGATTGCCAAGTCCAGTACATGCCGTTTGTAGGATCTAGTTGGCCAGATTTTACACCTTCCAGATTGGTAGCACTGTCTATGCCGATTTGAAACCGAATACTATCTGCATGTACATCCTTGGGAAGGTTGCAAACAAACCCTAAACTAGTTTCATTTTTTGCATTAATTAGGTGGTAACTATTGGCTTCGCGCCAAACCACTCTTCCATTATGGAGAAATTGTACGTTGGAAACATAAAACTTACATACATCAATGGTTAGACTGTCGTCATCACCACTATAGAAAGAAGAATCCCATAAACGAAGTGGTAATTGATTATACTGTATCACAAAAGACACCTGTACTTTGGAGGTCGATTGTGCATGTATTGTCTGTATGGAATGTATCCAAAAGAGCGGAAATAGAAGAAAAATACGAGCCATTTATTTTGTTTAGAAATGCGTTATCAAAAGGATGTAACAAAGACAGAAAGCTATTGCATTTAGGTACAATCAAGCGGTAATTAGAAACTTGACCCACCAAGATGACGTTACAATGGAAAAAGAACTGCGTTATTGGGATATGTACATAAAAAAAGCCGTACAAACAATGCTGTACGGCTTTTAAATATAGATGTTGACAACTGATGAAGGCTGTATTGTTTATTTGGCAGCGCTATCTCCGCCAATCACTTTACCATTTTCAAGTGAAGCAACTTTAGGAGCGTTATACGCTTTCTCCATATCATCTAAACCTTTCAGGTAGCTTTCTGCCATACGTTTTTCCTCACCCATGCCTTCACCTTTACGACCTTCGAGGGTGTTGTAATACTTAATTTGCTGTTGCAAATCTTTTTTCACAGCGGCAGATACTTTGGCAGCAAGCGCCTTAGCTTCAGAACGGTAACAAGCCTCTAAAAACAACAAGCTCGTGCGGTTGTGCATGTTGCCACGGCTTACCATTCCGTAACCGAAGTTTCCTTCGTCAATACTCTTGTCTGCTTTTTCTAGAATTTTACGAGCCTCTTCTTTCCTATTTTTAGTAGCTAAGTAACCCGCTAATTCGGCATAACTAGAACGAATGGATAATAGGTGACGGCGATTTTCTTCATCGTAGTAAACCCCTTTTACATCCGCATTACCAAAGGCAAATTTGTTCAACATTTTGTCGATTGCCCAATCGGCGTTAAACTCATCGTTTTCTACCGGAACAAGTCTTGTGCTTAATCCATCCTTACGTAAGTATTTAGCGAAACCTAATTCGCCAAATGGTGAACTGAAATAGATAGGGCGTTTCCATTTATTAGCAGCAATGATATTCAAGAGTGCAAGGTCGTTCTTGAACAAACTAGATTTAGGAATATCAAAAGTTAATTGATCAACTACGCTGTCTTTAGCAGTAACCGTACCGTTGCTTCTTACCAAATTCTTATCAACAGGAACCGAAATTTTATGTACGGGGAAAGTATTGATAAACTCGCCTTCTCCACGATTTTGCACTTTGTCTTGGTCATCACTACCCACATAGTTTTTCATGATGTCGTACAAGTCATAAGGCTTGGTATCGGGATAAGCTGCATTCGCTTGGAAGGGTATATAATCTCTTTTACGTCCTTCAATTTGGTCAGCGGAATAAATGACATCAATAGGGTCGCTCTCATTTACTTTATAGCGCAATTGGTTGATGTACCAATCAATACCTAATAAACTATTATTGATTACACGAATGTCTTTTCTGATTCCCTCAACTTCTTGTGCATACCAAAGAGGGTAGGTGTCATTATCGCCAAAAGTGAATAAAATAGCATTTGGGGCACAGCTTTCTAAATAATCTTTAGCCAAATCCCTAGACAATACTTTTTTGCTTCTGTCGTGGTCGTCCCACTCTTGTTGTGCCATAATGGTGGGCACTAATGCCAAACTTATAACCGTTGCAGCAATTGCAGAGAAAGCTTGTTTTTTTCCATTATCAAATCGTTCGAACCATTCGCCCAATTGAAGTACACCAAGACCAATCCAAATGGCAAAAGCGTAGAAACTGCCTACATAAGCATAGTCACGTTCTCTAGGTTGGTACCCCGCTTGGTTTAAGTAAAGAATGATAGCAAACCCAGTGAAGAAGAATAACAAGAAAGCCACGAAAGAATCATCGCGTTTCTTTTTGTATTGGTACAATACCCCTAGAATACCTAAGATAAAAGGCAATCCAAAAAGCTTGTTGTGTGCTTTGTTGTTCTTGATACTATCAGGCAAAGCAGATTGGTCACCATAAAAAATGTTATCGATAAAGTCGATACCCGTAATCCAGTTTCCGTCTCTTACGTTGCCCCCAAACATCCCTTGAATATCATCTTGCTTACCGCTAAAATTCCACATGAAATAGCGGAAGTACATCCAATAAAACTGATAGGTGGCAAAGAAGTAGATATTGTCTTTCTGATCTGGCGCCCTATCATATCCTTCCTTGGTTTTGTTGATTTCCAGCATAAAAGCATAATAATCAGCATGGTTTTGGTCGTTGCTTGCATCCCACACACGGGGTAAAACCATCTTGTCCTCAGGCGCATATACATAATGACCATCCTTACCTATTTCTACGTACTTATCCTTTCCTTTTTGGTATTTGGTTTTGGTTTGTTTGTAATCTACAGGTTGTGCGGTAAATTTTTGGCCATATAACAATGGGAAATCACCATACTGATCACGACCAAGATAGCCAACTAAACTCATTGGATTATCTACATTGTACATATCCACAGAAGGATCTGCACTACTACGAATCATGGTGGTGATGTAGGTACTATAGCCTATCAACATAAATGTGAAACACCACAATGCTAAACGTAAATAAGCCCAACCTTTTTTATTGGCAAAACGCAATCCATACCATATTAACCCAGCCAACAATAGAAAGAAGAAGGAAAATCCAGTAAAAAACGGAAGGCTAAAGCTATTTACAAAGATTCTATCGAAAGCCCCTGCTAACCCTACACTGTACTGAATAACCCCTACTTGTACAATACCAGTAATAACACATCCAATAATGAAGAAAATATAAACACCTCCGAAGTAATCTTTTTTCTCTTTACTCCTTGACTCAATCAAGTAAAGCAAGCCAATAGCTAATAAAGTACCAATCAGCATCAATCCAGCCACAGTTGAATCAGCGGGTAAACCTCTGTTCTCATTAGCTTCACCATTGGCGGCAATTAAAGCTCCAACAAAAGCCAATGCACCGCCTCCTATGATTATCTTGATAAACCAAGAACGAAGCAATTTATAGTTGAACGTGTTTTGACGCTTGTGGAAATATACCATCACGATAGCGGGTATCGTTAAGAGGTTTAGTAAGTGAACACCTATAGATAAGCCCATTAGGAAGAAGATGAACACAATCCATTTATCGGCTGTGGGTTTATCGGCTTCTTGTTCCCATTTAAGGATAGCCCAAAAAACGATAGCGGTAAAGAAAGAACTCATGGCATATACTTCCCCTTCTACTGCACTGTACCAAAAGCTATCACTAAATGTGTAAGCCAACGCACCAACAGTTCCAGCCCCCATAATACTCCAAGCTTGATAAGCAGAAACAGTGTCTGTTACCTGCACTTTAAGGATTCTACGAGCGAAATGCGTAATACTCCAGAATAGGAATAAAATAGTGAACCCACTAGAAAGGGCACTCATAATATTTACGGCCTTAGCGGCTGTAAGTGGGTTGTCGCCAAAGAGTACTATGAATACTCTACCCAATAATACAAACATGGGTGCACCCGGCGGATGGGGAATTTGAACCTTAAAACAACTACTCACAAACTCGCCACAATCCCAAAAACTACCGCCTGCTTCTGCCGTTAAAATATAAACGGTACAAGCCAAAAGACATACGGCCCAACCAACAATGTTGTTAATCCTGCTAAAATTCATTCGTTTTTTCTTTAATTAAAAGAGGTAGGCAAACATAGTTGATTGAATGGAAAAAGGAAAAAATGCTTCTAATAATATTTAAGTATAGCGGCCATCCCTTACTGAAATAAAGATAATTTAACAATATTCAGGTGCTAAATGCTAAACAATGTAACAAATAGTGTAACCGAAATCTTGCCTTTATCCGCTAAAGCATATAACCAAATAGAATTTTGCATGAGTAAAAAAGAAGGAAGCTTTTACTATGAATCAATGCTCATTTGGCCAAATACTAGTTGTTTACTATTGAACTAAATGAATTATAAAAAAGCAAATTAAGCATCCCAATTAATCCACAGTTTAAATAATGTAACACACAACTATGCGTTGCAAACAACTGAACTTTTAGCGTTTTTTGTTTGAATGACAAGTTCAGCTAAACTTTTGCATCATTGAGGCATACCAACTATTTAAATAACTGCGTTCTTTATCGACTATCTATTAATTTGCCATGCACCTCCAAACTTGCTTAATCAATTTTATAAAATTTGCCATGAAAAAAAGTCATTTTTCTTTGCTGCTCTTATTTACTTTTTGCCTTCTGTTTAAGGATGTCAAAGGGCAATCAAGTGCTAGCTCAATTGCCGCTCCGTTAGAAGTACTCAAGTTAATCGGAGATAAACTCATTAGAGAAACACCTTTTAAGTACCAATTATCATTAGGCACCCAAAACAAAACATTTAACGGTATTCAAGTGGTTGATTTTGGAAGAACTTTTGGTTTAGGCAAGCCCGGTGTTGCTTATGCTGCCACTGTAATAACGACAACAGAAGACATGGACTTGCCCATTCAGCTTGAACACAATGATGGTTGCAAAATATGGTTGAACGGAAAAACTGTTTATGAAAAGCAAGGGGATAGGAAAATAAACCTTGTTAACGAAGAACGCAGTATTAAAATGAGCAACAATTGTGTCCTTCAGTTGAAAAAAGGCGATAACCAATTGTTGATTAAGTCTGAAAGTGCTGGCAAAGAATGGAAGTTTTATATGCAGCCGCCTGCTACCAATGGCGCTATTCTTTCTAAATCGATCAATTATCCAGCAATAGGGTTAGCAACCATGCCCTTAGTAGATGCTACTATTGCTCATGTAAGTAATTGGTTGGTTGTTGGTCCTTTTGACAATGGAAACAGAAATGGCCTCAATACCGTTTTTGAGCCTGAAAAAGAAATCAAATTCGGCTTCATGTACAAGGGCGCAGAAGAATTGATTACTTGGACTATTCCAAAAGTGGAAATTCTTGGTGGCATGATAAACCCTAAGAAATGGGGTACTAGCTATAATTGGAACTACCATAATGGCGGTACCGCTTGGGCAATGAACAAACTGGCTGAATTAACTGGCGAAACCAAGTACGCCCAATATGCAGACAACTACTGCACTTTTCACCTCGATGGAAAACCTTTTGTCAATTACCAAGTAAAACAACTAAACGCTGATAGTTCGGCTAATAAGGAAATTTTGGGTGTGCCTTTATTAGATTTTACCCTTGCTCCCTCTTTACCTTTAGTTTATCGATTGCAGAAGAAAGATGATTTTGCGCATAGGGCTGCTTACCAAGCTTTTGTGGATAAGATGATTAAATATGCATTGGATGAACAACTAAGAATGGCGGGTAGCAATATTTACACAAGACTTTCCCCTGAAAAATATACCACTTGGGTGGATGATATGTTTATGGGCATTCCTTTTTTAGTGCAAGCATCTGTTTACGCTAATGACAATCCGGCGCTGAAAAAAAGGTTGATAGATGATGCTGCTAATCAAGTGATTAATTTCAATAGCCAGGTTTGGGATAGTGCAGCTCATTTGTACTGTCACGCAAAATATTCTTCCAAGAATGTAAAACTCCCCCATTGGTCGAGAGCGAATGGCTGGGGCATTTGGGCTACTTCTGAGGTATTATTACAATTACCCAAAAACCATCCTAAATATAAAGCCGTGCTACAGCACTACCGTGAACATGTGGAGGCTATTGCCAAATTCCAAAATGCAAATGGCTTTTGGTATAACGTGATCGATCGTACAGATTCTAAAGAGGAGGTTTCTGGCACGGCCATCTTTACCATGGCCATTGCTAGGGGTGTTAGTAATGGTTGGATTGATGCCAATACCTATAAAAATGTAGCCATCAAAGGTTGGAACGCCATCAAAACCCGAATAGAAACCGATGGTACAGTTCATGATATCTGCATGGGTACCATGTGTTCAGAAGATGTCAACTATTATATCAACCGTCCATACTTCGATAATGATACCCATGGCCTTTTTGCAGTACTCTTTGCTGGTATGGAAGTAAACAGTTTAATAGCAAAAAAAGAGGAAAAGGGGATGTCCAAGTAAGTGACGGGCTACCTAGCATCTAATTTGAGAATGGTACTTGATGACAACATTATTGGTACCATCATCAAACAAAAATAATCGGCAAGTTGAATACTGGAATTTGCTTGGTTGTGCATTTTGTAAACACGCATTGATTTAGGATTTAAGAATTAGCTTTCCAATAGATATGCCCTACAAATAGAATCTATTTGTAGGGCATTAATTTAACCACTTGCATAAAATTTTCAACTTACCATAAATCAATTATTGTAGCTTTTCTACCTCAATTGATTTTCTATTAAAAATCTATTAAAGCAAACAACCCAAATAAAAACGAAAACAACCATAAAATAATCCGCTCCCACTAGTTTGCAAGCCTATCTTTGAAGCCTTCACCAAAGAAGTGTTTTGTATGCTCAAGAAAATTAGTTTTCTAGTAGGTATCGCATGTATCGTTTCTAATTATTTAGCGGCACAATGCAGTATTTGTACGAAAACAGCGCAACAATTGGGAGAAGGGCCTGCCCACGCGCTGAATTCTGCCATCATTTATTTAATGGTAGCCCCTTTAGCCATTATGGGATATATAGGGGCAAGATGGTGGAAAAAAGAAAAAGAAGTGATTAAAAGTGAAATGGGACAATAAGTAAAGAAACCAAGTCCTGCATCTGCTTTATACATAGGACTAAAGGCTCTTCACACTGACTGTAGCTCTTACCCTCCCATTGTACCAAATTATTACCCCATACTTCAAACAAACAGTGCCCCTTGACTTTATCAGCACAGGAGACATTATTCAAGTATTGGCAACATGACCAATTTCGAGGTAACCAAGCCGCTATTATCGAAGCGATTTTAGCAGGGCAAGATTGTCTAGCTATATTACCCACGGGTGGTGGTAAATCCATCTGTTTTCAAGTACCCACTTTGATGATGACCGGTCTTTGTCTGGTCATTTCTCCTTTGGTGGCACTGATGAAAGACCAAGTACACCATCTTACAACTAAAGGTATTAGTGCTGCTTCCATCGATGGAAGTTTGAGCAAAGAAGAAGTAGAAACAATTCTTCAAAATACCGTTGACGGTGACTATAAATTCCTTTACTTATCTCCAGAAAGGCTCGAAAGCAAGCAATTTATTTCCTTTTTACCCAGCTTGGAGTGTTGCCTAATAGCGGTTGACGAAGCACATTGCGTTAGCCAATGGGGTTACGATTTTCGTCCGCCTTATTTGCGCATCGCTAAATTGAGGAAATACTTTCCAAATATCCCGCTCATTGCATTAACTGCTTCTGCAACGCCTACCGTACAGGCGGATATTCTTGAAAAACTGTCCATCAAAAATGCGGTTACTTTCCAGCAGAGCTTTGCTAGACCAAATTTATCTTATGCGGCAGTTGACTGTGAGGACAAACTAACCAAGGCTGCCGATATTCTACAAAAAGTGCCTGGTAGCAGTATTGTGTATTGCAAGATGCGGTCTCAGACGGAAATAATAGCTCGTGAATTAAATCAATTGGGCATTCACTCAGATTTTTATCATGCGGGTCTCCAACAAGAAGAACGGAATAAAAAACAACAAGCATGGGTTAACGATGAAATACGCACCATCGTTTGTACCAATGCCTTTGGGATGGGAATTGACAAGCCTAATGTGCGAACGGTGATACACTTAGACATCCCTGAAAACCTCGAAAGCTACTACCAAGAAGCTGGCAGGGCAGGAAGGGATGGAAATAAATCTTACGCAGTACTCCTTTATTTTTCTACTGATATAGACTACCTAAAAAACCTGCCATGGATTCGGTTTCCTGATGTGCCTACCATCCAGCATATCTACCAATGTATGGCGGATTACCTGCAAGTTCCGGTTGGTGTGGGAGAGGGTATTTACTATGATTTTGACCTGCCCACTTTTCTACACAACTTTCGATTGAATGGACAATTGGTGATGGCCACGCTAAAAGTGCTGGAACAAGAAGGTCACCTAGCGTTTAATGAATCTATCTTTTTACCGTCGCGCATTCTGTTTACTGCGCCCCCAGATAGCCTAGAAAGTTTTGGGCAAGCCCATCCAGCTTTAGATAACCTGATAAAATTCCTACTTAGAAACTATCCTAACATCACTTTTAGCCCCACACCCATTTCGGAAAAGCGAGCCGCTTACTACTTACGCTTAACAGAGGAACAACTACAAGAGGGACTAAAAAAACTAGTGGCCTTTGGCATCATCGCTTATTATCCCCGCAAAAACACCCCACAGTTGCATTTCATTTACAACCGAGCACCAGCTAAATACATCCACATTAACCACCAAGCCTATAGCGAAAGAAGAAAGGCATTCGAAGACAGGCTGCAAAGGATGATATGGTTTGTGCAAAACGAAATACAATGCAAACCCGTACAGATAGCCCAATATTTTGGCGAAGCAGATGCACAACCTTGTGGCATTTGCGACAATTGCCTCCGCAAAAAGAAAAGAAACCTTACCCCTGCCGAATTTGAAGCCATTAGCCTAGAAATAAAAGAGCAACTACTTACTGCCACAATCCCTCCCACCACCGAATATTTACAAACCAAGCTACACAGCATACCCAAAAAAAAATTGTGGGAAACCCTCGCTTGGCTGCAAGATGCCCATCATATCCAAATTAGCAATGAGGGCATTATTAACTATTGCGACTAATTCCTTTTTTAAAGCGCCTATCCACTGGCATCGAAGGATCAACACTAGAAGTTTTCAAGACACTAACTTTCATTTGATACAATACCTAGATAGTACTGTTTTTTACCTTTTTGAATCAATACATATTTCTGTTGCAATAAATCAGCTGTGGTGAGGGTTAGTTTTTCCTGTCCCACTTTCAGCTTATTGATGCCAACGCCGCCGCCTGCCAACATTTTTTTTGCTTCGCCCTTGCTGGGGAAGATGGCGGTATCGGCTAAGAGTGTAATCAAATCATAGCCTTCTACTAGTTTTTCTTGTGGAATAGATACGGTAGGCACGCCCTCCATTACTTGCAATAACTGGGTTTCACTTAGTTCTTGTAAGATGGCGGCTGTGTCGTTACTGAACAAAATGTTGCTGGCTTTTACGGCAAAGTCGTATTCGTCTTGACCATGCACAAATACTGTAAGCGATTCTGCCAATTGCTTTTGCAACAACCGCAAATGTGGGGCTTCGTTATGTTGTTCAATTAAATTTTCTATTGTGGAGGGTTCTAATAGGGTAAATAGTTTGATCCATTTTGTAGCATCTTCATCGCTAGCATTGAGCCAAAACTGATAAAACTGGTAAGGGCTGGTTTTGCAGGGATCTAGCCAAATATTTCCTTTTTCGGTTTTGCCAAATTTACCACCATCGGCTTTTGTAACCAATGGGCAGGTGAAAGCGAAAGCCTCGCCCCCTGCTTTGCGGCGAATCAATTCTGTACCAGTGGTTATGTTACCCCATTGGTCGCTGCCACCCATTTGTAGTTTACAGTTTTTGTTTTGGTATAACCAGTAAAAATCATAGCCTTGAATTAACTGGTAGGTAAACTCTGTAAAGCTGATGCCAGCAGTGCCTTCAATTCTTTTCTTCACACTGTCTTTGCTCATCATATAGTTCACCGTAATGTGCTTGCCCACATCTCTGATAAAACCCAAAAAGTCGATGCCCTTAAACCAATCGTAGTTGTTCACCATTTCGGCAGCGTTGGGCAAATTGGGATCGAAGTTTAAAAACTTTTCTAGTTGTTTTTTCACCCCCGCTTGGTTGCGTTGCAATACTTCTTCGCTCAATAGATTCCGCTCTTCGCTCTTTCCAGAGGGGTCGCCCACCATACCTGTGGCACCGCCCACCAAGGCAACTGGTTTGTGTCCTGCTCGTTGTAGGTGTACCAATAATAGGATTGGCACCAAACTGCCAATGTGCAAACTATCACTTGTAGGGTCGAAGCCAATATAGGCACTGGTCATTTCCTTGTTTAATTGTTCTTCGGTGCCTGGCATAATGTCTTGAATCATGCCCCTCCAACGTAATGCAGCTATTAAATCCATTGTGTATTTTTAAATTTTAGCCCTCAAAAGTAATCGGTATCACCTAACACCCCTCCTACCCTTTTGCGCCAACAATAGATTGCAAGGCCAATTTATTTTCCTTTTTGTCAAAAATTGCTTTTACTGGAATGGAAAATCCTTGGATTACTTGACTGGTAATAGTGCCGCTTACGGCTTTTAATGCAAGTGCATACTGGCCTTCTTGCAAAATAAACTGCTCCACTGTTTTTTCTTCGGGGTCAATTACCCAATATTCACCCACACCGTGCAAGGCATAATCGACAAATTTTACTCCTCGGTCATTCTTTTCTGTGGAGGGAGAAAGGATTTCTACAATAAAGTCAGGGGCAGGGAACAACATTTGATCATCCTTAAAATGGGCAACTTTATCATTTAGAAAGCATACAATATCGGGTTGATAGCTATTTCTGGTTAATTCAATCATCCTTTTTTCACCATCCCCCTCGCCTAGCTCATGCATGTCGACGAATACATTTATTACAACAAGGAGGTTTACCTTTATCAATCCGTGTATCCTTCTTGCTGGAGGGTGTATGATTATTTCTCCATTAATAAACTCTGCTTTGTACTCTTCAGAAATCTGGTTATAAAATGCTTGGCGTAGTTTTTCTTCCTCCTGTACATATTGATTGAGTTCCTGCACCAGCGATTTTAAATTAGGTCGCTGTTTTAGTTCCATCAATATTGTATCCATATTCTTTAATAATTGAGGGGCTAAAGTAATAAAAACAGGTGATTGAGAAGGAGGCGAAAATGCGGGTACAATATAGATTTTTTTAGCGCAATTATGTAATTCTTCGCTGAACTAGGTGTTCTGAAAGGCAAGCCGTCTAAACAGATTAAAGGGATTTTTTATTGCGATTCGTAATCTCACAAAGAAGCGAATGTGATAGAAAGTAGGAAAAAAGGGTGCTATGGCTAAAGGGAACTGATTTTGAGGAAGACAGCTACTTTGGTTTTTGAATTACCACCAAAACACTGTACATGCATACAATGTAAAAAAGCAGCGTAATATGTTTATAGCAGTTGTAGCAGCTACTATAGCAATTGAAAGGAGGATGTCACAGTAGCCTGTTTATTACCGTCTCTTTTGTTTTTACGCAAAAACGTTTTGTTTTCACGCAAAAACGTTTTGTTTTCACGCAAAAACGTCTTGTTTGCACGCAAAAACGTCTTGTTTGCACACAAAAACGTTTTGTTTGCACACAAAAACATCTTGTTTGCACACAAAAACGTCTTGTTTGCACGCAAAAACGTCTTGTTTGCACACAAAAACATCTTGTTTGCACACAAAAACATCTTGTTTAGGGTAAAACGAATGTTTTTGCCGTCTAATTCAGGTGGATAATGGGCAAAATACGAAACAAAAAACCATTTTAGTAGGATACTAAAGCAGTAAATGTCGGTTTATTTTTCTGAACTCAGGTTAAACTAACCATTTATTTGGAGGAACTAAGATGTTAACCCCAAACAACGAAAAAGAACAGTGCACTTATACGGACAATACGGTATTAATAAATATTCACTTTTTATTAACGCAAAGAAATGCTCAAGTTAATTGCCTACATTTTAGTTTTGCTTTTAAATATCGAAAATATGCCCGTACTCAAAGTTTTAACCAGTTATCGGCGATTTGGCCACCCGAAACTTCGCACATTTGCCACTAACATATTGAAAGCGGGTGTCTATGCACATCCCACTGAGTTTGCCAAACCACCAGTAACAGAAGCAGAATATACTACAGTGTTAACCGATTATGGAAAAGCTATAGATAATTACAATAGCATTGGTTCATCAAAAAAAACAGAAGCGGGAATTGAGAAAAAAAAAGTGATAGCTGTACTCGACCAACTGCAAAAATATGTGCAGGGTACGGCAGGATTAACTCCCGAATTGATAGACTTATCTGGTTTTGAACGTAGTAAAACGGAGCAAACCAAGGGAGTAGCCCCGAATCAAACGAATGTAGAAAAAGTGGAAGCAGCTGGCAATGGTGCCATGAAATTGACCCTAGCAGTGGACAAAGCTGCTTACGGTTATTCAGTAATTGGGTATGAAGTATC
>JAIXOJ010000126.1 GCA_027486835.1 Chitinophagaceae bacterium | reverse complement strand
TTTTAGCACAGGTGGCAATTCTATTACTCACCACTAACACATTGCCCCTAGTTAATTTACTAAATTCCGAAAGACCAGAAGGGAAAAACTCAATGTATTCTTTACTGCCTTCGGGATAAGCAGAGGCAATCAAATTATACTTAGCACGCACCGAGTCGGCAAAAAGAGCTGTAACGTCATTCAAGCTTTTGGTGGCACCCATTCTTTGGGCAATATTGAGGTTTTTGGTTTCATAATTGCCAAAATACACCGTATAAGCGGCTTTTAATCTGGCAATAACGTCCTTAAAAATGTCCCCTTCGTTGTTCAAAATCAATGCTTCAATTACAAAGCGGGTAAAAATTTGCAAGCGGCTGTTGATGATTTTTTTTGAATCAAAAAGGTTAGAAAAAAATTGTTCAAATCGATTCTTTTTCATGATAAAATGATTAAATTGTTAAAAATGAGTAAGGCTAGATTTTACATTAAAATAGTTAGCATTGCTTATAGCTACCTATTTGTGATAATTTTTTGATATTCAGGATCCATTAATAGCTTTAAAGAGTAACCTACATGTGGCATGCCGGTAAAAATTGATTTTTATAGCTGCGCCGTTAAGGAATGGCAGTAAAAATTGATTTTTATAGCTGCGCCGTTAAGGAATGGTAGTAAAAATTGATTTTTATAGCTGCGCCGTTAAGGAATGGCAATAAAAATCAAATTTCAGCCTGCTAACTGCCGCAGTCGGCTGAGTGCAAGAACGAGTGTGAAGAATTCAAAAAAGTTAATGAAACTAGGAAGCACATTTGGGGTATTGCTCTTTACCCGAGTGCTAGGCATTTTTTTGCTGGTTATAGGCTTTTTATTCAGGCTTGCCAGCGAGGGAATAAGTAGGAACATACTAAACAGTTTTTAGGTGAATCGTATCTGGAAGTCAAAAATATGGGAATGATTTGATTCTAATCAAAAAAATATTTGCAACCATGTTTTTTACTTTTTCTCGCTTAAATCACAACATTTTTTAGCATCGGGAAAAGAAAAGGCCGTTTCTACTCACTTATTTGTAGGTATCGGACAACTTAGAGATGCAAAAAACACAAGTAGATGAAATCATCATGCCAATTTTGGTGTTTTTTTCGTTGAAAATGAAGCTGCTGTGTTTGTTGATGTAATTAAAATCACATCGTTTGGCTTGGTTTGAAGTTGAATGGTTGATTTAAAATATACACAAAGGTGTGGGGTAAAATGATAATCCTTTATATGGATTTCCCTATTTTCGCATTTGCGAAGTAGAATATTATAGTGAATATACTTGCGTCTATTATTTGTAAGCTCCTTCTGATTTTGAATGGTTTGCGAAAATTGCGAAAGTTTAGAAATCTTTAGGACTTCGTATATTTATGAGTTATGCAACATTGTAAGACGACAACAACAAACAATAACTATGGCATTTAAATTCAACATAAACGACACTAAAAATATTCCCGGACTTTCAAGACCTTGGGAAAAAGGAACACCTTTCTTGACACCAGTATTTTTTGACATACACGTTTTAGTCAGGTATTTTTACGACCCAAGATATATGTGTGAATTTTGTAGCGAAACTTACGGAACAATTAATTGCCCCGAAGACCCAAATTATGAGTTTGACTCCGATTTCCCTTTTGGAATAAACCCTAACAGCAAAGTAATCGCTTGGCTTGGCGACATCAATAAACTTGACCCAAAAGAAATTCAATATTTAGAATCGAACAATATTGATTCTGATGGAAATATCAAATCTGAATTTTATGAAGCACAAATCAATGCTGAGTTTACAGACCCAATAAGAGAAGTCGAACTCATATTATTCAAAACAAAATTAAGCAAACTGACCACGGAACTATCTGGTTTTAGTTTATATAAAACAACCGAACGCGAAGTATCAGACATCATCGGCTTATGCAGTAAATTCAAAAGAATTGTGTTTAATTCTGAAGACGACATAAAACGATTCCTAAGTTATTGGAATGAAGAACTTATTGAAGACTTAAATGTGGATGGATTAAAAAAAGTATTAACTGATAATGGAGTTGTTATTGAAAAAGGAAATAAAGGACTAAAACTCTTAGAGAAATTTATCAAGAACATTTTAAAAGTAGAAGACAACATTATTGCTCCTCTTTATTATTTGTATGATCTGCGACTTTGGGCTGACCATAGAGAAATGCAATCACATTACGACAATGTTCTGAAAAATTTAAAACTTCGACCAGACGCAACCTTTTCAAAAATCTATAAACAAATGGTTACAGAAACTTACGAATTTCATAAATCCCTAAATGACAAACTGCTTGAAGAGAACAACGTTGCGTAACAAGAGGTTTGGCAATAGTGGGGGGCGACAAAACTCGTATTTCAACTTTGGAAACTTTATTCTTCTTCGGTTCCAGCTCGACAGAACTCAACCGAACAGCAGTTATTTAAATTCAACTTTATTATCACCATTCAACGTTCGACAGCCCAGCGTAACCCAACTCAAAGCCCCACCATCGCCAAGCCTTGTTCGTTGGCTGCTATGCTAACAAACAGCATTTATAAATCAAAAAAATATAAAATTAAATTATGTCAATTACAAAAAGTCAAACAGAGAAAATTGGTTCAATTTTTAATGGAAATAGGTTTACCATTCCAACATATCAAAGAAAATATAGTTGGACAGACACGGAAAGAAAAGCACTTTGGCAGGACATTGAAGAAAGTATTAAAGACGACATGAATCATTTTGTTGGAACGCTTTCATTTAAAGAAAATAAAACTGTTGGACTATCAACAGATACATTCTATGAAATAATTGATGGACAACAACGAATAACTACAATATTCATTTTGCTTAAAGTTTTAATAGACAAACTAACAAATGAAGATGTTAAAAGCAAGCTGCTATCAGCTTTTATTGGGAGTAAAGACAATTTAAAATTACATCCTCTTGGAGTAGACGGAGAATTTTTAAAAAAACTTTTGTTTGAAGGAGAGCAAGAAGAAAGCAAGCAAAATGAAATAGAAGAGATAAACAAGAGAAGTCAAAAATTTATGTTTTCTGCAAAAAAGCTATTTGTCGCTTTAGCTAATGCATTGACAGAACAAGAAGTTGAACAAAGAATAATTTTCATTCGTGACCGTATTGAAGTTTTAGTATTCAATGTTGAAAGTCAAGCTCAAGCAGTTAAAATGTTTTCAATAATAAACGACAGAGGATTACCCTTAAGAATATTAGACAAAACTAAAAGTATTTTAATGCTTTATTCGACTCTTCACTTAAACGAAGAATTAAACGACATGATTAATGAAAGTTTTGAAAAAATATTTGACTCTTATGACGACCTTTTAGTTTATAGGGATAAGTTATCAATTTTAGGTAGAATTGAAGAAAATACAATTTTTACACAGCATTATTATTCATCAAGAAGACTTTTTCCTTCAACTTGGAATAATAGAGACGGTGCAGATACAATATTTGATAATTTAAAGCTCAAATGTGAGGAACTCAAAGAAAAGCCAAGTGAATTGGAAAGTTTCATAATAGAGTATTTATATGACTTTGAAAGTTTTGCCGTTAGTTATTCAAACCTTGTAAAAGAAATTGAAACAAAGTCAATATTTCAAAAACCATTTAGATACTTGGAATTTACAGCAACGCTTTATCCTATTTTGGTCAGACTTTACATGCAAGGTAAACTTGATGCCTTATTACCAATTTTAGAAACTATTGAGGTAAGGGTTTATAAGTTAAGAGGTACTAATCCAATTGCAGATATGTACTGGTTAAGTTCATTTATATCAGAAAATGATTTAAACGTTGAGGAAATAAAAGAACACTTAATAAACTTTAGTGAGAAATTTGTAAACAACCATGTTTTTAGAACTTATCTTGATGGTGCGATATATGGTAATGGAGCAGTAAAATATATTCTTTCAGAGTTTAGTAATGATAATCCTGATATAGAAACGTATAAAGATTTCCAGGTAGAGCATGTTTTTAGTAAAGAACCAAATTTTGACACAAGTTCATATGGTTTTGCTGAAGACTACGAGCTTGAAAAAAATCGGTTAGGAAATCTTGGTCTTTTAGAAAAGAGTTTAAATATTGGCTTAGGAAATCTACCTCCAATAAATAAAGTTGACGGTTATCTAAAATCTATAAATACTAACACCAGAAATTTAGCAGGCGAAATTCAAAAAGGAAGTTTTAATAAGCTAAACGTGGACAACAGAAGGAATATGATTGTTGACTTTTGCATTAATCGTTTCAAGTTGGAATGACTGTAATTGAATAGCACAGCAGCCAACAAAAGTTTTTAGGAAAGTGCTTGCAGACGGAATAAATTCAGCAATAGTGCTTCCCGCTGGCCGAAATGTTCCAATGGGCATTTCGTTTGAACAGATAATAGGGGTTTCCAAATCCCACTTACTTAGATATATGCTTTCTTATTTCATCGCTGGCGAAAGTAAATTGCTTGTGCCTTTAATCTAGGTCTTAGCTTTTCATTAAACTGATTGATATTTCTTCAAAGATTCCACAATAATTCTGATTTATTTTAGTGGGTTAAGGAATGACGTAAAATTTTTTGGTGTAAAAATAAAATAGCAGCATTATTGCAATGAGTGTACTTCTTTTATGAGCCGAGAGTAACTGTATAGTACATAGTTTGAGCGTAAATTACCATATTTGGTGCTTTCACAAAATTTCTGCACAATGAAAACAACTGAAATAAATACCACAATTATTGATGCCTATGTTGGACTTTTAGATAATTTAAGTACCAACAATAAACTTGAGCTCATAAGCAAGTTAACAGCTTCTATAAAAACTGATTTAACCAAAAAAGAATCATCATTCAAGAAAGCTTTTGGTGCATTTGAATCGAGTAAATCTGCTGAGGGAATCATTGAGGAAATCCGCCAGAGCAGAAAGATGTTCAAATGAAAAAAGAAATATCCAAGGAAACACTAAATCTGTTACATGAAGCAATTAAATACATCTAATATTATACTAGGTTTTTCTTTCCTGCTTCTTTTCGATTCATGCAATAATCAGCCAAACAATCAATTATTAACAAAAGCCTTTGTTTGTAATGAATATTGGACTATGCAAAAGATTCATTGGGAAAAGGCTTTTGATGATGTAAAATTTTGTCAAAATGAAATGATTATTAAAAGCAAAGATTCAATCTGGGGAGTAATTTATCCGGGTTCTTTGACTTTAAGTAAGGACACTATTTATGTTAATCAAGAAAATGCCTTTAATAACATATGTAATCAAATTGGGAAAGTAAAAGTAGGAGGACGTGTACTCGTTGAGCGATTTAAGAATATCGAGGTTTTTTATAGAGTAAATGATACACTAATAGAATTTGCTGGTAACCAATTCGTGAAAAGTAAGTTACCCGTAATATCTGGATGTTGGTGCGATTGGGAATAGGATATGAAAAAATCCGCTGGTCAAAATGTTCTCAAAGGCATTTCGTTTGAACAGGCAATTGAGATTTCCAAATCCCATTTGCTTAAATCTGTGCTTTTTATTCACCCCCCGCTGGCGCACGTCAAATCAACTCTCTGCTCCCGCACGCGTGCCGCGTGTGGCTTCGCTTAATACACCGTCCGCTTTACAAAATGTTCCGCAGGGCATTTTGTCGGAACAGATAATAGGGTTTTCCAAATACCATTTACTTAGGACGTCCTTAACTACCAACGCTTTTTAATCTGTTTAGAAGGGCGTTTATTCTAAATAGACAACTAGGATTGGGATATACGGGTTATCGGAAAGTTGTTATGAAGCAATCAAATGAGCTAGTGAATAACACACAAGCAATATTGCCATTGTCAACTTCTGTTATCGGCTTAAGGAATGTCGATTCTCTAAGAAAAACAAGGTTTTATAGTTAATAACTAAACGAAGAGCAACCATTTTAACAATGGACGAATTGGTTGTCTTTCTTAAATTTGACTAAATGCTAACAATATGTCAACAATAGAATTACGAAGACTTCTAATTGAAAAAATTCAGTTAACTAATGACGATAAACTACTCGAGGAAGCATCAAGGCTTCTGGAAGCCGCAATTGTAGAATCGGATGTTTATATGCTAAATGATAAACAAAAGATGGCCATTGAAGAAGGAAGGAAACAAATAAACCGTGGAGCGTATTTAACCGATGAAGAATCTAATAAGGAAATCGACGAATGGCTAAGCGAGTAATTTGGTCTTTAGGTGCACAAAAAGATAAAAAAGAAATTTTAGCGTATTGGTCGGAACGCAATCAATCCAACCGTTATAGTCGAAAGTTGAATCAACTTTTCAAAGAAGCTATTCAGCTACTCAGAGAACATCCTTACATTGGAAGGGCAACAGATGTTGCTTCAATAAGAATTAAGATTGTTAAAGACTATCTATTGATTTATGAGCTTACGGAAAATTCAATCAATATTTTGTCAGTTTGGGATGGACGCCAAGATCCGTCCAAGCTAGAGGAAATCATAAAATAGTCGGTCAAACATTTATTCAGTGCATGTTGCAGATATTAAGGTGTTAGCCGAAATAATCATTTACTTATGAAATATCTACTTATTTCTTGCCTACAGATAATAATAGCGCTTCAGGCGAATTCCCAAGCAGTAGAAGTTGATAAAACGATTAAAATTGGTAGAGATGAGGAGTCAACATTATACGCTAACCACGTAAATTGTTTTCACATAACAGCAGCACGAGACCCGATGAGCACACTTGTATATAAAAGTACACAAGGCAAACTCGAAAATGAAGATAGCGGGATAGTAAATGGTCATTTTAAATTCAGTGGGTTAAACCCTGGAAAAGTTACTGTTTCGGTTTTTAGGAAGAATGGCACTGGTTTAGAGTTTTTGAATAACAGGGAGTTTTATGTAATCCCCAAACCCATGTGGGATAAGGTTGCTAAAATACAAAATCAACCAGAGATAGATATAGAAGGCTATGGAAGATATCATGATGACTGTAAGCGACGGACTGTTCCCTTGCGGATATTAAGAAAAGCAAAGAAATTTGATATATCTGAATCATATCAGATTACTAAAATGATCATTGTTATATCAGATCCTACTTGGCGTAATTCTTGCCAGCCCATAATATGGGAATTAAAGTCAAATTATTTTGATGATCTGATTCAAAGAGTGTTCAGGAAAGTAATTAAAGGGTGCACTATTACTCTTGCTGATATTCAAATTAAGGATTCAAAAGGTAGAGCATATACGTTAATTCCAATTGTTTATACAATAACTGACGATTAATTGTACCCCGCTTAATCTCCAGACTAAGTCAAACCTATCCGCAAATCTCCCGATTCGCGATTTGAAAACCAGTATAATCTACAACCACTTAATCTTATTGCTTGCTCATCAATTGAAAAGAAGCAACTAAGCTTTATCCAGTAATTCAATAAAAATCCCAAGGCAACAAGCAATGAAAGAACATGCAGCTCTACCAGTGAGCTATAGTACCATTACTAGTACCAGTGGGAATCGAACCCACTACCTGCAGATTAAGAGTCGAAGTAACTTTCATTTACGGCACTCGGAACTTTGTTTTCTTAACCAAAGAAATAATAAAACCAACAGGGCAATATCGAAAAAGGTGCTTTTTCATTAGCTCTACCGGGCTGAGCTACCTACTGCCTTTGCAGCAGGGCTGGATTTGAACCAGCGACCTAATGTCGGAATTAGAAGTATCCATTTTCTACGGCACCTGTTGGTATATTCATAAACCCGTGGCAACAAACGCATAGTGACGTTTGGGATTGTGACAGAATCGAAGTAACACTACACTACGGCACACTAGTTTACAAAAAAGTAATGGGAGGCAATAGGGCGAACAGCGACTGTATTAACATAGCCATTACCTCAATCAAAAGCTTGGGTAAGCAGGACTTGAACCTGCGACTCTTGCAGGTTTGCAAGTGCTTTAACCGAAGTAACGCTGTCCTACGGCACCTCCACATAAAATAAAGAAAGGGTAATGAAGCCAAAAGGGAGTCTAACCGCCACTGGCGGTTTTGGATTCGAACCAACTAGCCACCGAAGTATCCCTTTTGTACGACACCTTTCAGTAAAAATTTCAGGAGTAACAGGCGGATTGGGAATGGGTAATTGGGCGGCCTTCAAGCAGAGGATTTGCACCTCTTTCCAAATTGCTTTGGAACACTAGCCCTCGTTTAGGAGACGATGTATCCCAATCCTAACGACATCCTTACTATTTTCAAATTAGTTTAAATAAGCAGCCTTGCCCCTGCAAGGCTGCTATTAGTACACATGATGGTTGCGCCTTAAAAAGTAATTTCATCAATCAATTGTAAGGCATTGCTACCATTTTCTATGGAATCTAGTACATTGAATATTCTATCGCTCCATCCAGCAATCAAGTACACGTCGTCCCTTTGAACATTCAATGGGGTAGTGCCGTAACCAGAGAGGTCAAACAAATAAAGTTTAGCACCTGGTGAAATACGTTTGTATGCTTTCCATAGCATATCTATACTGCTGCCATCTCCTTTGCTGTTCCACAATTGACAGTCAGTAAACAACATCACTTTATCTACTATCCTTTTTTGGGTAATTAAATCTTGGATAACCAAATAACCATTGGTGCTGTAGCCAACTTCACCTTCCCTCCTATAAAATTCTTGCACATTGGCAAGTATATTTCTTTGGGGAACGTTTATTGGTTTCCAGATGTCGCCGAACATACCAGTGATCACATTTGCACAACGAGATTTGAGTAACATAGCCAGCATTAAACCAATATCATAGTACATGATTTTGCTTTTCGGGCTTACGGCATGGTGCATACTACCGCTTACATCCGCGGCCACCACCACCCTTGTGTTACCCTTGTAACCAGCAATATTGGCTGCACTATGCAATACAGCTTCTTCCAAAGCTTCTAATATCGTAGGTACAAAACCGTTTTGCACTTCCTTCAACTCCCTGTAAGCACTCAAGAAACGGAAAGGGAACTGCTTGCTGTTGGCAACCGCTTTTGGGTTGGACAAATAGTCGCACACTTTCTGAATAGCTGCAAAGTTCACATCCGCTTCCAGCATGTTTCTAAGATTCCGAAGCGTGGCCATATAGCCCAGCTTGTTGCTAAAAATAAGTTCCTCCCACTTGGCCTTTACAGCAGCTTTCTTTTGTGCCTCGTTGGTAAAATCTTTTTGTCCCAACACGCTAAGCTCCACTTCCCAAGTGTAAGGTGTTTCCAATTCATCCTTTACAATCTTATTAAAAACCGCTTGCTGGGTTTCATCCTTAGCTTTAGGGTGTACTATAAACAAAGCATCTTTCAACTTAACCTGACCTTCCCGATTGTATTTGGCAAACTGATACTCATCAAACTTATTGAATGCACCTGCCAAACCTTTTTGCAATTGTTTGCTCAGTTTGTTCAATTGTTTCACCTCGTTTCTCCCGTTTGCTAGGGTGTAGTAAGCAAGCATTTCAGGAATTTCATCAGCACGTTGCACCACCCTGTAGGCCAATTTGCTAATGGTGCTATCACCCTTATGCACCTTGGCCAGTTCTACCGTCATCACAATAGGAATGGAACGCAAATACATTTGTTCCCGAGTATAAATGGCCAACTTAGCTACGAAAGCAGGATTGTTTTTGGCAATCAATCCTTTGATACGCTCCATTTTGTCCGCTTCTTTTTCATAAAACTGATCGTTTAATCCTGCAGTAGCAACAGCCGTGTACAATTCCATTTGTGGTGTAAGCACAAATGCCTTTTCCCCTGCATGATTTACCGTTTCAACTACTACTTCTTTCTTCTTAGCAAAAAAATTAAACTTCATGTTACACCTCCTTTTTTCTTTGATGACACAAAACTGAAACACCAGTGTGCAGTCTTTTTGCACAGTGAAAAATATTTTTTTCCACTGTGCCTTTAAGGGAGAATTATTTATAGAAATGGCGGTTTTATTTTTTCAAATGAACCTTTATTTTTACGGCATCTCATGCCCCACTTAAGGGGGTGAGGGTTTATTATGCCCGTTAACCGTAATGCCCTAATACGCTACCGCACTATTGACAAATGCCTGCAAAACCGTCGAAAAAAATGGACGATTGAAAGCTTGATGGATGCTTGTGCTGATGCTTTGTATGAATACGAAGGCATCAACAAACCCATTAGCCTACGCACCATCCGTATGGATTTACAAGCCATGCGTAGCGACAAGCTTGGTTATTCTGCACCCATCATTGTTACTGACAAAAAATATTATAGCTATGAAGATGCAGACTATTCAATTGCGAACAGTCCCCTCACCACACAGGATCTTAGCATATTGCAGGAAGTAGCCCACTTATTGCAACAATTCAAAGGATTCAGCCATTTTAACGACATGACGGAAATGGTGAACAAGCTAGAAGACAAGATTTATAGCGAACAGCACCATCAACCTTCGGTAATTGATTTTGAAAAAAACGAACTACTCAAAGGAATTCAGTGGCTTGACAAGTTGTATAAGCTGATTATTAGTCAAACTACGGTGCAGATCACTTATCAATCCTTCAAAGCAAGGTCTGCAGAACAGATCATTATATACCCATACCTCTTAAAAGAATACCGCAACAGATGGTTTCTATTAGGAATGAAAAAAATGGATAAAATTATTTGAACGCTTGCATTAGATAGGATACAAGAAATTGAACCACTACCTAGTGAAGTATATCGCATTAACAAAGACTTTAACCCACACACTTATTTCAAAGATATAGTAGGCGTAACGCGCAATTTTGCAGAAACACCTACGCATATTGTCTTCTTTGCCAACCATATACAAGCCCCCTACATAAGAACCAAGCCCATCCATCCATCCCAACAAGTGGTGGAAGAGCAGAAAAACGGAATTGTTTTTTCTATAGACGTCATCCCCAATTTTGAACTAGATCGCGAACTACTCGGCTTTGGTGAGGGGTTGAAAATCCTATCACCATCTAATATGGTGCGGCTGTTTAAACGCAAATCCAAATTATTGCACGATTTGTATCATATAGAAGGGGAGTAATTGGAAATTAGGTGTGGTTTTATTTACAAAGTCAGAGATTCAGGATGCTTAAGGAATAACAATTAAGGGGTTAGAATGAAAGCGACAAATGGGATTTGTTATTGCTTTTCCTAGTTCAATTTATTGTTAAAAAGAAAGTAAAGAAAATAAATGAAAACATATTCATTAGAAGAAGTTCAAGATGAACTTCTTGGCAAAATTGGAACTCCGAACAGAGACAAATTCGAATACGAATTAAAATTGGAGTTAGTTGGCCAAGCTATCAAACAGATACGCCTAGAACGCCATTTGACTCAGGAAGAATTGGGTAAACTGATAGGCGTACAAAAGGCGCAGATTTCAAGACTTGAAAGCAATGCGAGCAATGTTTCTATTGACACATTGATGAAAGTATTTACCGCATTGAAAGCTAAAGTTAAGTTTCAAGTAGAGCTGCCCAATTTGAACATTAGCGTAGGACAATAATTACGCTATTCGTTTATTTCAAAAGACATAATACCCTTTCTATTAACAAAAAAGGTCTTTAAGAGCATGCTCCTAAAGACCTTTTTTATAGAAAAGAAAAACCAGTTTTAAATTATTTGACCATGAATTTTTTTACGTTTTCGCCATTCATTCCAATTGCTTTAAGGCTGTAAATACCTGCTGATAAAGAAGTAGGTAATGATAGGCTTAAGCTGTTATTGCCTTTTGATAAGTTCATGTTTTTTAGTACGATTGATTTACCATTCATGCTGGTTAAAACAAACTGTACATCTTTAGTTTCTGACAAGCTAATATTTAATTTGATGATGTCGTTGCTAGAAGCAATTACTTCTATTGCCTCTGTGCTAGCATTGTTGCTAACAACCACCATTTGGCTATAAGTCGCAGCACCATTTAGATCGTTGGCTTTGATTCTGTAGTATGCTTTCGCAGTTGTAGAAGGTTGGTTGTCAAGTGCAGTGTAACCTGTAGAACCGATTGCTTTTACAGTGGCGATTGTTAGAAAACGAACACCATCAATGCTTCTTTCTACTGTGTAAGCAGCTACATTGATTTCTTTAGATACTTCCCATTTAACGGCTACTGATTGTTCTTTTTTAGCTGCGGTGATGTTGGTAAAATGAACTGGCAATGTGGTACCACCTGCTTTGAAAACCAATTCAAAACGATTATCGCCTTTACTTAGGGAATCGCTGGTTACGCTAAAATCGTAAGTGCTAACACTGTCCACATTGATGCTGGTGCCTAAGAATTTATCTCTTAAAGTAATGCTAGACAATGTATTTAATCCTGCAAAATCGCTCATGGATAAGCGGAAACTTCCAGCAGTGCTGCTCTTAACGCTCAATTGCACGGTATCAATTTGAAAATTGTCAGGACGGGTAGCAATGGCTAAGCGATAAGCACCTTTAATGATGGCCAATGATTGTGCGCTACCGCTGAATGATGTTGCATCCCAATCTGTAGAATAGCTAGTAGAACCATATCCATTGAATCTTACTACTACTTCATCAAGCAATGCGTTAGTGTTAGAATTTAATCCGATTCTCATTAATTTATTGTTGGCAGTACCAAAGAATTGTGTGTTAGGTATGTTACCAGCTATTTTATGATTTTCTTTAAATGTTACTGAACCATTTGTGGAAGCTTCTACAAAAAAAGCTTGTCCTACGGCTATATAATTACTATTAGTATTGTCATAACCTTGTGCAGCATTGGCTATTAAGCCAACAGAGTAAGTAGCATAGTTGCCATTTCCGAAAGGACTAAAGCACCATACTTTGTTACTAATGATACCGCTATTAGTTGCTTGAAAAGCAGAAAAACTAATTTGACTTGGATAAGGATTGGCTAACAATGTGTATTTGTGAACAGAAGGATTGTTTAAAGCTACGGTTACATCGCCCATATTTACTTTACCAGTTGTACTCAAGGTTACTGCTTGTGGAGAAGTAGGAGTGTTAGAGTTTAATTGATCGTTGCAAGAAGCAGTGCTGCTGTTTCTGTCACCACGGATATTAACTCTATATCCTTTACCAGGAATTAAGCTATCAGAAGTGCTTTTGATGGCTACCCAGCGAGTGCCATTAACTGGAGATTCATTGTAAGTGTAAACTGTTGGTGTGTTGGTTACGGTTTTATCAAAACCATTGCTGTTGTATTTGTCATTTGCACCACCATTACCTGAACCTGCACCACAAGGTGTACCACCGTTACCAGCACCAGTAATGTAGATTTGATTTTGCCAGCCGTTACGTACAGATTGTGGAGCAGTTGCGCCAACAAATGAATATTTACGGGCTGCTTTGGGAGTGATATAACGTTCAACTGTTACGTTTCCAGAAATATAATTTCCAGTACCAGCAGCTATTCTTGCAGTACCAGTAGCAGATGATTTCAACACCAATTTGTCATTAGTAATTAATGTACCTTGAGTAGGAAGAAGGGCACCAGTCACTTTCAACGTATCTTCTAAGGTTACGCCTGCTGCATTGTTGATGGTTAGGTTTTGAACAGTTTTGTTTACAAACACACCAGCAGGAATTTTTTGAGCGGTAGTACCATTCATTTCAATAACACCATTGGTGGCATTGATAATGCCATTGGCAGCGGTGCCTATCACTTGGATGTTACCAGCAATCTGCATTAGGCCTGTAACATTTAAAGTGGTACCAGCTACGAGGGTAAGATTTTTTACAGTAGAAATAGCAACGCTTGGCATGTTAGGCGCATCGGTTGAAATCAATACATCGCTAGTGATACTTGGTACTACATTATTGCACCAGTTACCAGCTGTACTCCAATTGTTAGAAACTGCGCCTGTCCACATATTGGTAGCGTTAGCAGAATAAGCCAATACCAAAGAAGCTGTACTGTCGCACCCTACTGAATTAGTTAGCATGGCTGTGTATGTTCCAGGAGTTCTATAAGTTGTACCATTGAAAGTATAGCTTCCGCTTTGGCAAATAGTTGCTGAGGTTGATGAAACTGAGGTTGATTTGATGGAAAGAATTAGCGTAGCAACACTATCGCATCCACCGGCATTTTTTAAAGTAGCCGTGTATGTACCTGCTGTTTTATAAGTTGTACCATTGAAAGTGTAACCCCCACCTGGACAGATAGCCGCATTGGTGGTAGAATAGGTTTTATCGTTTACAGTTAGTATCAAAGTAGCTATGCTGTCGCATCCAGCGGCGTTTATAAGCGTAGCAGTGTAAGTGCCAGATGTTCTACAAATCATACTCCTAGTGAATCTATAGGTACTCCCTGAACAGATAGAAGCATAAGTGGTAGAGCTAGTGGGGGTGCAGGTTGCACAAGTGGCTAAGGTTGCTTTAAAAGGATAATTATTAATACTACCACCACCGCTTGACATTGAAAGAGAAAGACCAATCACTTGCCCATCGATATTGCTTGAACTTGTTTTGTTGATAGTAGCATAGGGCGCAAAAACAGTTCCTTCAATGGCATTACCGTCAATAGTTAGTGCTGTTGTGTTGTAAAAGTTATAAATAATATATGGAGCGCTTGAATTTCCAATGCCTGCTTGATTCCAAACTTTCCAAGTGTAAGAACCAGCAGCATTTACGTTGATCACCAATACTTTACTAGCGTCTGGTTGGTTGTTGAAAGTAAAATTGCTTACGTTGTTTAAATCAGTACCAGTAATGTTTAACACGTTAGTGCCATTAACTAAATTCACTTTTACTTGGCTTGGCAAATTGGTAGTAGCAATTGCGTTGCCATTAGGGTCAGTCAAGCTGATTTTAGAAGCGTACCCTTTAAGGCAAGTAGAAGTAGCAGTAAACTTGGTGAAAGCTGCATTGAAATCAATCAACCCACTTTGTATAACTGGATTAACCGTTGAACTTACTCCCAAAGCAGAAGCACTTCTTTGTAATTGAATACCATTACTTGAGTTAAAACTGCCTGCATTTACTTGTAGGTTGCTACCAGTGTTGTTATTGTTGTCTTTGTACCAAACGGTGCTGCCAGTGCCATCACCTATTTTGAGGTATCCATTGTTCACCAAAATTTTACCTCCATTCGTATAATCTATTTTACCACCAACTAATAAACCAATGTTGATACCGCTTACGGCGAAACTGCCAGAACTGTTAGCAGCTACAGTGAAATTTCCGCTTACTAAGCTAAGGTTTCCGCCCATTGCCACAGACCCTTCTGCTTGGCTTCCTTTTAAAGCGGCATTTCCTTTTACAAATACACCAAAAGATTGCGCAGACTCTGTGGGGTTGCTAGTGGTTTGAGCTTGTAAGCCAATAAGAGATAGTACGGTGATTGTTACGAGTAAAAAAATTTGTTTCATCATCAATAATTTTAAAATTCTTTTCAAACAGGGTTTTCTTTTCTTTCTGAAGCAAAAATGCCTGTCAATCCTCCCCTCCACAACCCCTTAAAGGGGGGGACAATTTATTGATGCGATTATTTTTGACCCAATTGCCTACAATCCATTGATTTTCAACGGAAAAGAAGCTATTTGAGTGGGTGCTTTTCCTTTATCTCTTTACCGTGTCGTTCATTTAAGGGGGTACTGTTTGAATGAAAAGAGAGTGTTTTGGAGGAAAAGGGTATTAAATGAACGTTAGTCCTTTAGAATAACTTGATGTTTAGATGAGTAAAATGAAAATAGAGGTTTTTCAAAATCCTAGATCAAGGCAATCCCAAAGCGGCAATGGGTGCACAAAAGTTTTTCGCAGTTGTTAGTTAAACCTCACCCCAACCCCTCTCCGAAAGGCGAGGGGCTAAACGAAAAACTTTTATGCACCCTCTTTATGCGCCATTTCGCCTCACTTTCACTGCGTAAGCATGTGCATCTAAACCTTCGGCCTCTGCCATTAACTCAACAGTGGTCGCAATCTGGGCTAAACCAGCAGGTGTCAATGCTTGATAAGTAATTTTTTTTACAAAAGAATCTACACTTACTCCACTATATGCACGGGCATAGCCATTAGTGGGTAGGGTATGATTGGTGCCACTGGCATAATCGCCCACACTCTCTGGGGAATAATGGCCTAAAAAAACAGAACCAGCATTGGTGATTTGTTCTCCAATCTCTGCTGCATTATTACAAGCAATAATCAAATGTTCCGCTGCGTAATTGTTCACTAGTTCGATCGCCATTTCCATGTTGGGCAATAGAATAGCCTTACTATTATGTAAAGCCTGTGCTGCCAATTCTTTTCGTGGCAAAACGCTTAACTGTTTTTCTAATTCGCTGATTACAGCATCAATCAACGGTCGGTGGCAAGTGACTAGAACCACTTGGCTGTCGGCCCCATGTTCTGCCTGACTTAATAAATCAGCGGCTACAAAGGCTGGAATGGCCGAATCGTCTGCCAAAACACAAACTTCACTAGGGCCTGCTGGCATGTCGATGGCAACCCCTTCTTGTTGTATCATTTGCTTGGCACAGGTTACATATTGATTGCCTGGCCCAAAAATCTTATCTACCCTTGGTATGGTGGCAGTACCGTAGGCCATGGCTGCTATCGCTTGAACGCCACCAACGGCGTACACTTCTTTAATACCCGCAACCTGCGCAGCATATAGAATGGCAGGGTGCAACTTACCTTCCTTATTAGGTGGAGAACACAAAACCACCCTTTTGCAACCCGCTATCTGAGCAGGTATGCCGAGCATGAGTATGGTGGAAAAAAGCGGCGCAGAGCCTCCGGGAATATATAAACCCACTTTTTCAATACCCACAGATTTGCGCCAACATTGGATGCCGGGCATGGTTTCCACCACTTCCACCGGTTGTAATTGCTTTTGATGAAACGTGGTGATGTTGGCCGACGCCTGATGAATAGCTTCTTTTAAAGCTTGGGGCAATAAATCAGCAGCACTTGCAATTGCTGAGTCCGATACTGCAATTGCAGCAAGCGATACACCATCAAACAATTGGGTATATTTTTCTACCGCTTGGTCGCCATAGGTTTTTACGTCCTGCAATACGCCTCGCACTTTTTCTTCTAAAGCCTTATGTTCAAAAACAGGACGTTGAAGAGAAAAGCCTGCTAAGCTGGTATTATTACTACGGTCAATTATTTCAAGCATGATGGAGAGTAATTAATTTGGATGGTTGAGTAACCTATTTAGGCTGAACAGTTGGTGTCAACAGTACTTAAATAATCATTTTTTCAATCGGTACTACCAAAATGCCTTGAGCACCTAAGGCTTTTAATTGTTCGATGATGTCCCAAAAAGCGGTTTCGTTCAATACGCTGTGTACACTGCTCCACCCTTCTGTAGCTAGAGGCAAAACGGTAGGGCTTTTCATACCGGGCAATAAGGCAATGATTTTATCCAAATTGTGATTTGGCGCATTTAACAAAACATATTTATTGTTCTTGGCCTTTTTTACTGCTTGAATACGGAACAATAGCTTTTCCAATAGCTGCTGCTGCGCTACACCAATGTTTGGATATTTTACCAAGGCTGCTTCTGATTTTAAAATGGTTTGCACCTCCCTTAATCCGTTCATAAACAAGGTAGAACCACTGCTTACCAAGTCGCAAATGGCATGAGCCAATCCTATGCCGGGGGCAATTTCCACACTACCACTAATCTCGTGGATGTCGGCCTCAATGCCTTGGTCTGTTAGAAAATTTTGAAGGATTACCGGATAAGAAGTAGCAATTTTTTTGCCCTGTAAATATTGAACATCCTCATATTGTTCGTTCCTGCCTACGGCAATGCTCAAGCGGCATTTACCAAAGCCTAGTTTTTCTACAACGGTTATTTTCTTGTTTTTTTCAAACACTACATTTTCTCCTACAATTCCAATATCAGCTACGCCATCTTCCACATATTGGGGAATATCATCGTCTCTCAAGAAAAACACTTCCATTGGAAAATTGCTGGCTTCCGTTTTCAATCGGTTAACACCGCTGCTAATGTCTATGCCACACTCTTTCAGCAGCTTCATGCTGTCCTCATTTAATCGACCACTTTTTTGTATGGCAATCTTCAACTTATCGGTCGATGTCAGTATTTTGTTTACAGGATTCATGTTGATAATTTATGAATTATAAGCTGTGAGTAATAAATTAAGCATTAAAGAAGTTTTGACAATAAAAAAAGCGGGCTTACTCCTTAGAAGTAGTAAGCCCGCTTTGTTCATCCTATTTGGTGTATCACAGCACTGCGCATTACTTCTATTGTACCCAATTATGGGTAAAATGGCAATGGTGATGATGTGTACATACGATAGTCATGCGGTCAAAAGTAAGGGGATAGCAGTTTGAGGAGGACAATTAATTATGGGTGCATAAAAGTTTTTCGCAGTTATTAGTAAAACCTCACCCCAACCCCTCTCCGAAAGGCGAGGGGCAAAACGAAAAACTTTTATGCACCCATTAATAAGCGATGATACTTAAATCCTCCATTATTGCGGATGCAATAGTTTGTGTAAAATTCAACAGAAGGGTATGTTCCAAGTTTAAAACAGCACCATTAATACTCGCTATTTTTACCGCCATATTTTCTCAGCTAATGGAAAAAAATTATCGGCAGCAGTTAGGGTGGTTATTGTTGGCTGCTGCTTTAATAAAAATAGTGGCATCTTGTTTTATCGAATTGGGTAATGATGAAGTGTATTATTATACTTATGCCCTACAGCCCGATTACAATCATTTTGACCACCCCCCCATAGTTGGTTGGCTCATTCGACTCACCACTTTCAACCTACTTTGGGTAAATGACACGTCCTTGCGCTTAGGTGCCATTATCTGCTGTGCCATTAGCAGCTATTATATTTTTCTCATTGGCAAAACCATCAGCAGTGAACAGTTAGGTTGGTATGCTGCCTTGACCTACAATATTTCCATTTATTCTGGTTTTATAGCAGGCATGTTCATCCTTCCAGACAGCCCACAAATGCCCTTTTGGACAGCATCCTTGTACCTCATGAGTCAAATAATTGTGCGTAAACAGGAAAAAAACACCCTGCTTTGGCTGCGCTTAGGTGTACTCATTGGCTTGGCATGTTTATGCAAAGTACATGGACTGTATCTCTGGGCAGGTTTTGGTTTGTTTATTTTGTTTAATCGCCCAAAATGGTTATTGAATGCGCGGCTGTACGCCAGTGGATTGCTGTCAATCAGTTTTTTTGCACCCATTTTTTTTTGGAACATACAGAATCAGTTTATTACTTACAAATTCCAGTCAGAAAGGGTCAATCGTTTTACTACCGATTGGGATAATTTACTGCAAGAATTGGTGGGTGAAATTGCTTACCAACATCCACTGCTTTTTGTATTACTATGGGTTTCTATCATCTATTTGATCAAGAAACAAGTAGGGGCAAAACCACCCTTGCAGGCATGGCTTTACTGTATGTCTTTGCCGATGATAGTTTTCTTTTGGGGGGTGGCATTGTTCAGTACATCGCTTCCACATTGGAGTGGGCCGGGTTATATTCCGCTGTATTTTTTTGTTGCTTTTTATTGGGTAAATCGAAAGGCATCATTGTATCCATTTTTTTACAAATTAGCCATGGGCATCACCATAGCGGTACTTGCTGCTGGGATAGTATTCGCACATTGGATACCACTAAAAGCTGGAAGTACTGATAGTAATAATTTAGGTGAAACCAATCCAATATTGGATATCAGTGGATGGGCAAACATGGGTAAGGAGTTCCAAAAACAGTATCGAGAGGATATTTCACATGGACAAATGCAGCCCAATGCGCCCTTGTTGGTCACCAATTGGTTTCCAGCCGCACATGAATTGTTTTATGTGTGCAGGGTTACAGGTCAGCCCATCATTGGGGTGGGTAGTTTGGTGGATTTGCACAAATTTGCTTGGCTCAATAAACAAATGCCACCTCTAAAATTGGGCGATGATGCTTATTGCATTGTGCCTTCTAACAAACCCTTAGATGTAACAACCACCTTTGGAAAATATTTTCAATCGATAATGCCCCCCCGTATCATCCCGCAAAAAGTGGGCGGACAAATGGTGCGTTATTTCTTAGTGTATCAACTACATCATTGCAGGTTATTACCCACAGATCCATTGATACTACCAACAAGTGTTGGCAAATGAGCACTAAGTAATAAGTTCAAGGTATTAGGTATGAAAAACAACTGTTGTATGCTGTGATTTTTCATTCAACAGTACAATGAAACAAACTTTTAGGAAGGCAAAGTCTTTACCGCACCCCAAAATCAAGATTGGATATTAGTGCCTTCAACAGCTTGTTGTAGTTTTTCATTGTTTAAATGGCGAGTCGCATCTCGTATGTTTTTCTTTTCAAAATTTTTCTCTAAAGCCTGAGTGAGGTTAACGCCAGTTTGGTTAGCTAAACAAATCAATACCCACAACACATCGGCCATTTCATCGGCTAGCTCTCTGTTTTTATCAGATTCTTTAAAGGATTGTTCGCCATACTTCCGAACCATCAAGCGGGAAAGTTCTCCGACTTCCTCCATCAAGATGCCTAAATTGGTCAATTCGCTAAAATAGCGTACACCTACTGTTTTAATCCAATGGTCAATATTTAATTGGGCTTGCTCTAGGGTCATCATGCTATCGTTAAAAGGTTATTCTTTATTTTTTGTATCAATGGTAATAGTTACTGGGCCGTCGTTCAGCAGCGACACTTTCATATCTGCTCCAAAAATGCCAGTTGCAATTGGTTTATGCAAATCTATTTCCAACTGTTGAATCATTGATTGGTACAGCGGAATAGCCGTATCAGGCTTGCTTGCTCGGATAAAAGAAGGCCGATTACCTTTTTTAGTACTTGCAAAAAGGGTAAATTGGCTAATCAGCAAAATGTCTCCCGATACATCAAGTACACTTTTATTCATCAAACCCATTTCATCATTAAAAATGCGGAGGTTGCAAATTTTATTACTAAGCCATACAATATCTGTGGCATCATCCTCATTTTCAATGCCCAATAATACCAACAAACCCTGCGCTATGCTACCTACCAGATTATGCTCCACAACTACGGATGCTTGGGTAACTCTTTGAATCACTGCCCTCATTATTCTACGATCACTTCAGAGATTACGGTTTCGCCAAAAGCCTCATTTATCCGTTGGATAATTTGTGGTTTTTGATACATTAATTCATTCTTCAAAGGCCCCATATAGGTAGTTATAAAGAGTGTTCTATTAATGATTTTTAATCGTTCTGTATATTTTGCAATTGTTTTTCCCATCACCGTTTCCCACACTTCTTCAATCTGTACTTTTCTAATTCCGTTGCGTAAATTGCTTTTATTCAACATCATCCTTAGGGCATCGCCCATACTATATTCTCCCATCGGGTAAAGATAATTGGGAAAGCCTAAAATATTCGACTTAGGAAATAAACCATCATGAATTAAGGCCACACCATTTTCGCCGAAAGCACCACTGTTTTTGGCAAAATGGGTGGTATCAGTTACAACTAGAGCACCATCAGTTACAATTACAGGGCTATCAGTTACAACCAGAACACCATCAGTTACAAATACAGGGCTATCAGTTATAGCCAGAGCACTATTAGTTACAAATAGAGCACTATTAGTTACAATCAGAGCATTATCAGTTACAAATACAAGGCTATCAGTTACAACCAGAGCACTACCAGTTACAAATACAGGGCTATCAGTTACAACCAGAGCACTACTTTTTCAATTTCATAGGCTCATTTTTTGCAAAAACACTTCTTTCCTTGCCTAAACTGAATTTATTTTCAAAAATGCAATTACCAAAAAACTATAATTGGTGGTGAATCTATGTTTTTGAATGAAGCACCTCCTTCGTGCCCACATGGGTATTCTCTTTTTCCAATATTGGCTGCTCATGTTTGGCTTTTCCATTGGCAATGAAATGAATAAATAATGCTTCTTTTCAATTGAATTAATTGATTGATCTAATGGATTAATGGATACTATAAAATGGCATTTACCCATTGTTAAATTTGAATCAATTGATAGTCCACAGAAAGTTGGGTAAGCTGTTGGTGCAATCGTTCAGGGTGCGTATCGGTGATGAACACTTGGGCAGAATGTTGGGTGCATACCCATTCTAGCAGGTTATGCATCCTTTGCTGATCCAGTTTTTCAAATACATCGTCGAGTAATAATAATGGATAGAACCCTTTTTTTAAATACAGGCTTTGCCATTCTGCCAATTTTAAGGCAAAAAGCAAACTTTTTCTTTGTCCTTGCGATGCCTCATTTTTGAAAGCACTGTCCTCCATTTTTATCAATAAATCATCCTTATGAATACCAACGGTGGTACGTTGTAATATTTGGTCTTTGTGGCGGGCTTGCGACAATAGCGATGCAAAACTGGATTTTTTTAGGTCACTTTCATAAGTGATGGTAATTTGATCGGATTGGTTAGCAATCCGCTGGTAGTATTGTAAGGCAAGTTGAATGAATGCCTCTAAAAACGAATGCCTAAGTTGAAAAATAAGATTGCCATATTGAACGAGTTGTTCATCTAGCACCCCCAACAACGCCTCATTGATAGGCAATTGGGTATCAGCAGCTTGCTTTAGCAGGCTGTTACGCTGTTGCAATACTTTGTTATAGTCAATAAGTTGGTGCAGATAACTGGAATCAATTTGTGAAAGAATGGTATCAATAAATTTTCTGCGTTCTTCACTACCTCCCACAATTAGATTGATGTCGTCAGGAGCAATCATCACACAAGGCAACAAACCAATGTGTTCACTAAATTTTTTGTACCACACTCCATTAGTACCAAACTCTTTTTTATGGTTTTCACGAATGATAGCGGTTACTTCCTGTGGTTCATTATTCAACAAAAAATTTCCTTGAAGTCGCATACCCTGCAGGCCATGCTGCACGTTCTGTGCATCTGTTCTGTAAAAGTAACTTTTGGTAAAACCCAAATAATAGATAGCATCTAATAGATTGGTTTTGCCACTACCATTGCTGCCACAAATACAAACCACTTTGCCAAAAAAGCGCACTTCTTTCTGGGCATAATTGCGGTATTGAAGCAAAGAAATATGTTGGAGTAGTAACATGAAAAATTAAGTAAGGGGTGTTTTACTGTTGCGTAATTATTATGGGTTTATCAAGAATGAATACTAAAATGCAATAAGCAGCAAATCGATTGCAGTATTTTCGATTGTTAATCATAACAATCATCCTTATTTATTAACACCAAACGCATTGTTGCAACTAGAGTGGACTTATATCAGCTTCCGAGACCCCCGTAAGTGCAACAATTTCTGCCATTGATAGCCCCATTTTCTTTGCTGCCCTTGCAATATCTAGCTTGCCTTTTTGCAATCCTTCTTGCAAACCCTTTTCTAATCCCTTTTCCA
Organism: Chitinophagaceae bacterium; assembly: GCA_027486835.1. Taxonomy (GTDB): domain Bacteria; phylum Bacteroidota; class Bacteroidia; order Chitinophagales; family Chitinophagaceae; genus Parasediminibacterium. The sequence goes on along the minus strand of JAIXOJ010000126.1, from coordinate 18,350 downwards.
ATCCCTCCTGCAATCCCTTTTCTAATCCTTCTTGCAAACCCTTTTCCAATCCCTCTTGCAATCCTTTTTCCAATCCTTTTTGTAAACCCTTTTCTAATCCTCTTTCCATAGCTTTTCGCTCGGCAAATTCTATCCTACCAATTTCATCCCGCTCTTTTATGGAAGCCCGTTCATAATCTTCTAGCTCTTCCTTGGTCCAATTTTGTTGATTGGCCACAAAATAGGCTTCTTGCAAGCCTTCATCTTGCACATTATCAGGTACTACGGTGAGATTCTCTGCATTTTTAATGAAGTAAGTCCATTGATCAATGCTGGTAGTAAGCTCATGTATGGTTTTCTTAAACTTGGGCAATTCAATAAAATTAAACTCAACATCTTGAATCACTTGTTCTTTCGTTTCTACATCAAGTACCTTATGTCGATTGAAATAAGATGGATTTTCTCCAATCTCAAATTCAAGGATGCCAATAAAATAAACCGGCTGTAGCTTGTTGTAGCCAGCTCCTTTTTCTATTTGCGCTATATAGCTCTGCGAGGTGTAATATAAAATTCGTTTGTGAAAAAAATCAAATTCGGCCACTTGCATTTCTACGATAAAAACATTGCCCTTTTCGTCCTTGGCTTTTACGTCCACTATGGTGGCTTTTGCATCGCTTAGTTTGCCTAATTGATATGGATTGGCAATTTCCACATCCCAAATCTGCTCATTCTTGGGTAAATCAATTACTGCATTCAAAAAAGAAATCAAAGATTTTTTCTTGCTGCTGTCCCCAAAAATCTTCCGGAACGCAATATCGTTGGTAACATCTACAAATTTCATAGCGCAAATGTAAAGACTTGCTTTGGGCAATGGACTTTGTTCAAGCGTAGTCTTTACACTTGCCAATGTTGATTATGTACGCCTAAAGCTGGCTTTGTGGGAAAGGTGTAACAAAATATCGTTGATATATAATAGGCGTGTGCATAAAAAATTGCTCCTTTGCAGAAGAAGAATTAGTAACAAAATCAAAGGAAAACTGATACTGATTTTAGATTTAGCCTGAAGTACAAAATACTAGAGGCTCTAAAAAAAATGACTTGATGTTGACCTAACTTAGGCAACATGCTTTGGACAATTCGTACATAAATAACAATAAAAGAAATGGAAACCAACATTGGAATTGCCGATGCTAGCCGATTGGCCGTATCGATTGAACTGAACAAAATTTTAGCTGACGAAACCGTCTTGTACCTAAAAACCAGAAATGCACATTGGAATGTAGAAGGTGCAGATTTTCATGAAAAGCACGTTTTTTTGGAGAGCCAGTACCACAAACTAGAAGCTATTATAGATAATGTAGCCGAGCGTGTGCGCTTTATAGGTCATTACGCTAGTGCAACACTCAAAAGCATGTTGCAGCTAACCAGCTTGACTGAAGAAAGGGGCGAGAAAAATGATAGCAATGGATTTATGACAGAATTGTTAGCTGACCACGAAGCAATTATTATCCATTTGCGAGAAAGGATTATTGTAATTGGAGAAAAGTACACCGATTTTGGTACTACCGATTTTCTTACAGGTTTGATGGAAACCCACGAAAAAATGGCTTGGATATTACGTGCGCATCTTTGAGGAAGTGTTGACACCAAAGCAACCACGTTAGTCATTGGCATAGCCTTTTAAAGTCGACCAAATAATTGTTCAAATCATACATCATAACCAACCACAAATCCCTAATCTGTATCCAATATCCCTTAAAACCTGATACCTATGAAAACTATACTAATTGCAATTGACTATGACCCTACGGCAAAAACTGTAGCCGAAATTGGATATAACTTAGGAAAAGACATGAACGCCAAAGTGATACTGCTACACGTGGTGGTAAACCCTGCCTATTATTCTTCCGCCATTTATTCCCCCATTATGGGTTTTGGGGGGTATATCAATACCGATTTTTGGGATCCAGAAGTAGTTCAAACTATTAGAAGAGAAACCTACGTTTATTTAGATAAAGTTCGGGAACATTTAGGTGGCGATAATGTGGAAACATTAGTGGCTGAGGGCGATACCGCAGACAAAATCGTGGAGACCGCCATCAATAAATCGGCGGATGTAATAGTAATTGGCAGCCATAGCCGCAAGTGGATGGAAGAAATATTAATGGGTAGTGTAACCCACGATGTGGTAAAAGCTTCCAATATCCCTTTGTTTATCATACCTACTAAGCATATTATACCTTCCTAAGGTAATCAGATAAATGCTTCCTACAGGATTAATAACTCATTAACGCCAAAAAATAAATATCATGTCTAAACAAAAAGAAGGTAAAAAGAAGTCGGATAAAAGTTTACCCACTAAAACTGTAAAAGAGAAAAAAGCAGAGAAGCACTTGAAAAAAATAGACAAACTAAAAGGCGACGACAAGATAAATGCTTAATGGAATCAACAATTACCAATTAAGCATTTGATACAGCTTGATAATCACTTAATAAAAATAAAACCATGATTCAGGTTGATAAAAAAGGAATTGTATTGGGTAAATCATCCTTTGGCTTTGAGGCAGAAGGCGTATTAAACCCAGGGGTAATTAAAGTGGGGTCAGATATTCATATGTTTTACCGTGCTGTGGCTAAGGGCAATTATTCAACCATTGGATATTGTAAACTAAGTGACCCAATGACAATTGCCTTACGAAACGATACCCCTATACTATTTCCACAAGCCGATTATGAAAAACATGGGCTAGAAGATCCTCGTATTGTGCTTATCGATGGGCTGTATTTTCTTACATATACAGCTTATGACGGAGTGAATGCTTTAGGAGCTTTGGCCACTTCCACGGATTTGGTTAATTGGGAGAAAAAAGGCATTATTATTCCCAAAATAACTTATGAAGAGTTTAAGCACTTTGCTGAAGCTAAGGGATTGATGAACGAGAAATACATACGCTACAATGAATACCAGAAAAACCATGAGCAACACGGACAGGAGGTGTTTTTGTGGGACAAAAACCTCGTTTTCTTTCCTAGACGTATCAATGGCAATCTATGTTTCCTTCACCGAATTAAACCAGATATTCAGGTAGTTGTTTCGATAAAAAGTTTAGAAGATTTAACCACTGCCTTTTGGGAACAATATTTTCTCCGATTTAATGAATGTATTGTTCTGTCGCCAAAGTACGACCATGAGGTCAGCTACATTGGCACGGGCTGCCCCCCAATTGAAACCAGAGAGGGCTGGTTGATGATATATCATGGGGTTCATGATACCATAACTGGGTATGTTTATTCCGCTTGCGTGGCACTGCTGGATTTGGAAAATCCCAAAAAAGAGTTGGCAAGACTACCATACCCACTTTTTTTCCCTGAAAAAAGTTGGGAACTTAAGGGTGAAGTAAACAATGTATGCTTCCCCACTGGTGCTGTAGAAGAAGGGGACACCATTTACATTTATTACGGAGCGGCTGATGAACGTATTGCCGTTGCTAGTGTGAGTAAGCAAGCTTTAATAGCAGAATTATTGTGTAATCCCGCCTAAACAAGTTGTAAGTCATGTGTGATAGGTAGTAAGTTCAAATTGTATTAACACTAAAATATTGAATTTATTATACCAGTATTACTTAGTTACAAATATCTATCCGTCTTTAAATGTCCTAAAAGAGTTGCAACTTTTTGCTTCCTTTTCATTCAAAAGCGCTGCTAATCATCCTACAACAACTCTTTTTTTCATTATTAACTAATCAATTTCCACTTATATGCCACCTACAGTTACTATTTCCAATACCCTACAACCAAGGCTCGAAACTTTAAATGGGTTACGCACGCCCTCATTATTAGTTCTAAATAACACCATCGGTTTAAATAAGAAAATAAACAAACCTGAGGTAGCCGATTTGCCATTGATGCCAGAAATCTTGTGCATAACCTCCTATCCACCCCGCGAATGTGGCATTGCCACCTATTCTCATGATTTGGTAGCCGCGATTACCAAGAGTTTTAGTGGTGCTATGACCATGAAAGTATGTGCTATTCAATTGAGCGATGATGACTATGCGTATGAAGACAAACCGGCGTATATTCTCAATGCTAATCAAGACAGCTCCTATCTGTCATTGGTGTTTAAAATCAATAAAAATCCGCTGATTAAAATCGTTTTTGTTCAACATGAATTCGGGTTGTTTAGTACTCAGTCCGAAAGTTTCCTACGCATGTTGGCAAACATAGAAAAGCCGATAGTACTCACTTTCCATACCATTTTGCCACACCCTAATGAGGCATTAAAGGCATCCGTACAAGCCATAGCAGCCATGGTAGATACCATTATTGTTATGACTCACACTTCAGCGGAAATATTGACAGTTGATTACCTCATTCCCGCCGAAAAAATCGAAATTATTGCCCACGGCACCCACTTGGTAACCCATGAAAACAAAGAAGCCCTCAAAAAAAGGTATCGCCTTGAAGGAAGGCAAATCCTCTCCACTTTTGGGTTATTGGGCTCGGGAAAAAGCATTGAAACCACATTAGATGCCCTCCCCGCCATTGTAGAAAAAAATCCAGATGTGCTTTTTTTAATTATCGGCAAAACACACCCCAACATTGTAAAAACACAAGGTGAAGCCTATCGAGACCTGCTAAAAGCGAAAATTGACACCTTGCAACTCGGCAATAATATCCGGTTTATTCAAGCCTATCTGCCTTTGAAAGAACTGCTCGCTTATTTGCAATTGACCGATATTTATTTATTCACATCCAAAGACCGGAATCAGGCGGTGAGTGGCACTTTTTCTTATGCCATAAGTTGTGGCTGTGCTATCGTTTCTACCCCCATTCCCCATGCAAAAGAGGTATTAAAAGATGGGGCTGGCGTCATATTTAATTTTGAAAATTCGCAGGAACTGTCCGTAGCCGTTAATAGATTATTGGCGGATGAACAAAGGCGGCTGCAATTGGCTGCTAACGGACTTCATCGCATTGCTCCAACTGCTTGGGAGAATACGGCTTTAGCACACGTAAACCTCTTTCACCATTTAGAAGATAGAGTGATTCGCCTGAAATACAACCTGCCAGACTTAAACCTCAACCATGTAGAGAACATGACCAAAGAGTGGGGTATTTTACAATTCTCAAAATTGAACCAACCCGATTTAGCATCGGGCTACACGCTCGACGATAATGCAAGGGCATTGATTGCTTATTGCAAACACTTTCAATTGACTGGTTCAACTGTAGATTTAGCTTGCATTGAGCGATACTTTCAATTTATTAAATTTTGTTTCCAACCCAGTGGTAGTTTTTTAAATTATGTAAATGAAGCGAAAACATTTACTGCGCAGAATTATGCAGAAAATTTAGAAGACAGTAATGGTCGCGCCATGTGGGCTTTAGGTTATTTGGTCTCACATGCATCAATATTGCCAACAGCCCTAATTGAAGAAGCAAAAAAACTATTTCAAGAAGCATTGGGAAATGCCCTGAAAATACACTCAACCCGTGCAATGGCGTTTATAATTAAAGGCATCTTTTACGCTAATAATCCAGAAAATGACAGCTTACTTATTACTTTGGCTAACAGACTTTTACAAATGTATCGACACGAAAAAACGAACGATTGGCATTGGTTTGAAGATTATTTAACCTATGGGAATGCCATTCTGCCCGATGCTATGTTGTGCGCTTATGTTGCCACAAACAACCCTGCTTATAAGTTAGTGGCGAAAGAAAGTTTCGATTTCTTGTTGTCAAAAACATTTGAGCCCGACCAAATAACTGTCATTTCTAATAAAGGTTGGTGGTTCAAAGGCAAGCAACCAACTCGCCACGAAGGTGGTGAACAACCCATAGATGTAGCTTATTCTATTTTGGCCCTCAAACGCTTTTACCAAGTGTTTCACCAGCCAGATTATCAAGAAAAAATGATCATCGCTTTCAGTTGGTTTTTAGGAAATAATAGGCTTCGCCAAATAATTTACAATCCGTGTACAGGCGGGTGTTATGATGGTTTGGAAGACAAATACGTAAACCTCAATCAAGGCGCCGAATCCAGCATCAGCTATCTAATGGCAAGATTGGAAATGAACGGATAGTTATGTGAAATACCATTTAATGTTTAATAGTGGTATTAGCTGTTTTTTGCTCCCTATTCTGATTTGCCATGCAGCAAAAGTGGTTGTCGGTCATATAATCACTACATATTGTTCCACTCAAGTTACAAGCTCAATGGTTCTCCGTGCCGCCTCTGTGCAACTCCGTGAAATTACTAAAGGCACAATCCGCCAGATACTTAGAAATGAAAATCAAAACCATTTATTTATTAGGTTTTTGTGCTTTATTTATTCTGACAGACACCTCAGTCAGTTCAAAGCAACTTACTTGGCGTTAACCGACACCTTTGTCAGGTCAAGTCAGGTTACATGGCGTTAACCGACACCTTTGTCAGGTCAAAGTAGCTTACTTGGCGTCAACCGACACCTCGGTCAAGTCAAAGTAGGCTACTTGGCGTTAACCGACAACTCGGTCAGGTCAAATTAGCTATATTGGGGGTTAGCCTATCCCAATGAGTTATCAAAAACTAACGATTATTCTTCCAGAAACATTCCTTCCCATGTTGTAGATACCCAGTCTGCCATTTGGAGAGCTGCTATAGTATTCAAAATATTTAAGTCTGCTTAGGTTGCTTTGATAAACAGCATCAAACATATTGTTTACTTGAGCCTCCAATTGAATGGACTGACCATTTTTTAATTGGTATTTGATTCCTCCAGACACATGAAAAAGGGTATAAGATGACATAGCTGTTTCTGTATTGTTAAGTGCTAAATAGCGATTTTGAGGTGCTGAATACTCCATTTCAATACCTCCATGGCAGGCATTCCAATGTTTGTTTTTCAGTTTTATTTCTTTTCCTACACTAGATACCCATTTAAGCGGCGGCATCAGGGGCAAGTTTTCTCCACCATTGCCCTTCCATTGGTAGATTGATTTTTTGTTTTTACCATTGACTAACGAAACTTGTTGTCTAATCTCCAGCCCGCTCCAACTTTCAGGGTGTATTGCTAAGGTTGCTTCGCCACCATATAGCTGGGCTTTGTCTTGCTGGTATTGGTAGGTCTTATTGCCTTGCGCATCAGAAAGGGCATTCCCATCCGCATCTACTAATTGCGTAAGATAAATATAGTGTTGAATCGTATTGTTAAACAAGCCAATGCTTGCATCTATGGATGGGTGCTGCCAAATAAATCCCACATCTTGTTGCCAACTAAATTCTGGCTCGAAAGATCGATTGCCCAAATAGACAATGTGTGCCCCAGGATCCAACCCATTTGCTGCCAATTCGGTGATGCTTGGGCTTCTATATCCCCTAGCCAAGTTCGCCTTTATGCTAAAATAATTATTGAACCTATATGTAAGGCCAATACTAGTAGAAATACCCTGAAACAATCGCTTTAACGCAGGGAACTGTAAGACTGCCCCTGTAGTGTCTGGCCAATGAGCCTGTTGTGAAAATCCTGTTGCAGCATTTTCTCGTACATAAAAATCGGAACCCCAAAGTTTTCTTGTATCCAAGCGAATGCCACCGCTAACGGTCAATGCATCCTTTGACCATTTCCCAAACACATACCCACCTACGTCTAACAATTGAAAATCAGGGATAGGAAAATCAGTTGCATGCAAGCTTTTATTATCCTGGTACATACCATTGATGCCAGTAGCCCATTCAAGTTGATTGCCCGTTGCAAAATGGTAGGCCAAATGGTAATTAACTGTATTTAAACGTACATATAAGGCTGCTTGTTTGGGTGCAGTTGGATGGCTATATTCTCTCCTTGTGTTTTGCTGCCAACCCACCATCGCATCCAACCCACTTTTGCCCCAATCACAGCGATGCTTCCAGTAAATACGAGAATGTTGGATGTGTTGATGCAGCGGGCTAAGGTGGTAAGTGTTTAACGATTGGTAGGGCACAATAGGCCGTTTGTTGATGGTATCAAGTAGTCCTTCCTCCCGCTGATAAGTAAATTGTCTAGTAGCAGAATCTCGGCTGCCGTCAGGGATTCCTTGTAGATTATTATATAAAGTCACATTCAAAGATGATGTCCCTCTTTTAAATTTATAGCCTAAAGTAGCACCTACGTTGGTTTCACGAAAATTGGTGTTATATACCCAACCGTCCACTGCATTGCGGTAGTTTTTTGCCAAACGAAATCCTCCATTAGCCGTCCAAAACCAATGCCCATTATGGCAACCTAATCTAAATCCGTTTCCTATTAATCCATTGTTAGTTTGGTATTCACTTAACCATCGGCCATGAATCTTACCATCTTGCATCTTTGGCAAAGTAGGAAAAAGACTTACTACCCCAGCCACTGCATCTGAACCAAATTGTAGGCTAGCTGGCCCTTTTATCACTTCTGCATTTTCAATGTTGTAGGCATCCACTTCAATGCCGTGTTCATCTCCCCATTGTTGTCCCTCTTGTCTAAGTCCATCATAGAGTGTCAACACCCGATTATACCCTAAGCCACGAATAAAGGGTTTAGAAATATTGGGGCCAGTTTTCACCACTTGCAAGCCCGCAACATGACAGGCCAAGCCATCTATCACATTTGGGGCGATGGTTCTATCAATTGTTTTAGCACTAACATGGTTGATGGCAACAGGATTTTCTCTTATTAAAGTTGCCTTAGTCACACCTGTTACTACCACATCATTCAGTTCAATGACGGCGGGTTGTAAGTATATAGAAGCAGGAAACTGGAAATTGCTTATTAAAACCGAGTCTGTTTGATACCCTATAGCTTGTATCACTATTTTCTTTGCTTGCTTCTTAGCGATATTTAGAGAAAAATACCCCTTATCATTTGCAATAAAACGATGTCCATCAAGGGTAATTGTACAATAACCTAATGGTTGTTTAGTAACCGCATCTTTAATGTTTCCCCTAATTTCTATTTGCTGTGCATTTGCAGAAAAGAGGTGACATAATGCTAGAATAAAAAAGAGTTGTTTCATATTGACAATACTATTATTGCCGCAATGATAATTTATTTTTAGGCTTGTCTAAATTTATTGTTTCAAAAAATACTTTTTTTGTTTAGCCAAATTGGATGTTCGTTATGGCTTTTTTAGAATACCTATGTGTTAGCTTTTGTCGTACGTGTTCCTGTGTTATTATTAATAATGTCTCGAACAAGTTTTTTCGCTTGCTTTAAACCACTCTTTATTCAATTTATGGATACTTGATACAGTTTTAAAGCTTTTGTATATCTAAATGAGCTTTAAAACTATTTTTGAGTCGAATAAATAAATCTTAGCTTACCATGAAACATGTCTATTGTACGGTTCAAAACACCAAAATAGTTACTTTTTGTATTATAATGTTGCTTTTCACAAGCGTATTGAAAGCGCAAGTACCGATTTTAAGTTTTCAACCAATTATCACATCTGGTCTAGCGAACACAGTAGAAATAACCAACCCTAAGGATGGCTCGGGTAGGCTTTTTGTGGTGCAACAAAACGGCATTATCCGTATGCTCAAAGGAGGGGTTTTACAATCAGCAGTTTTCTTAAACATTGCCGATACGATAAGTTATAGTGGTGAGCGGGGACTTTTAAGTTTGGCATTTCACCCAAATTACAAACAAAACCGATATTTCTTTCTTTATTACACCAATAAGGCAGGTGACATTACTGTTGCTAGATATCGAACATTTGCTGCCGATTCGAATAAGGCGGATCCCAATTCTGGTGTAGTATTAATGAAAATTCCAAAACCCTATGCCAACCACAACGGGGGTCAGTTACAGTTTGGACCTGATGGTTTCCTTTATTTCGGAACAGGTGATGGGGGCAGCGGAGGAGATCCAAACAATTTTGCCCAAAGTAGAAAGTCATTGTTGGGGAAAATGTTACGCATCAATGTAGATAGTATAAACACTAGTCCTTACTATAGCATTCCAGCATCCAATCCTTATGTGAATGATACCTCAGTATTAAAGGAAATCTACGCATTTGGGTTGCGCAATCCTTGGCGGTGGTCTATTGATAGTGTTACAAATAAAGTTTGGATTGCCGATGTGGGGCAAGATAAATGCGAAGAAGTTAATGCCAACACATTGGCAGAAATGAGTGGATTAAACTACGGATGGCGTTGTTATGAAGGTGATTCTGCCTACAACTTGGCTAGTTGCCTGCCCAAAAATAACTATGCCGCACCCGTATTTTCTTATTCCCACAGTTTAGCAGTTGGAGGAAAATCCATAACGGGAGGCTTTGTTTATCGCGGTTCGGCATGGCCTTCTTTGTACGGATATTATATCTGTGCAGATTTTGTTACTGGAAATGCATGGCTTGTAAAGGAAGATTCTACTGGTAAATTTGTAGGCACTTTGCAAAAAGGTGGCCCAACTTTATTTAGCACTTTTGGAGAAGACGATAACCGTGAGTTGTATGCAGCTAAATTGAATGGAACCATTTATTCAGTAAAAGTGAGTGTGCCACTTCCGCTAGCAAACCCAATACTTCGAGGGATGGACTACGGAGATTATCATCAACTTGTTTGTAAAATTACTGGAACAACCCCCACTCAGGTTTCTATAGAGTACAGCGAATTTGGTGAGGTTTTCACCAAACCATCTGATAATTTGGACATTCATCAAATAGGAAACGTGTACACATTTATTCATCGTTTCAACAATGCTTATAGAGAATTATATTATCGAATAAAGATAGTGCAACCAAATGGTGAGATAAATTATTCAAATGTTGTTAAGTTAACTGTAGCTGGGAGCGACCCAGATATAAAAGTTTATCCTACGGTTATTAATAACCACCTATTGAATATCGAGTCAAAGCATCCATTAACAGGTATCCAGTTATACAATAGTTCTGGGCAAATATTATTCAGGTCAAGTTTCAAAGGAATGGATAATAAAAAGTCGGTAGTTCTTCCTAGCAACATAAAAGGAATTTATTGGGTCGAGGTTAAGTCAAATGCGGGTAAAAAAGCTACAAAGAAAATTCTTTTGGGAAATTAGCGAAGTGTTCAATCTTAAAATTACTCAGTCATTTTAAAAGCTTGAGAATCATACAAAACAAAAAAAGCAGTCTGAGTTAGTCAGACTGCTTTTTTTATTATTAACAGATTCAATTGCCTTTATGGACAATCCAATTATTTGATAAACTGCGTTACTGCTTTGCTACCATTGTTTTCAAAAGTTACAAAGTAGTTGGCTTTTTTCAAGTAGCTAACGTCAACACTTGTTTGTATAGCACCAGCTTGAACATTGAAAGTGCAAATCAATTTTCCATCGATGGTTGTAATTTTCAATACAGCACCTTCAGTTGCTTTAGGGTGAGACAATATAGCTGTGTTAGTAACAGGATTAGGATATACTTCTAAACGGGTAGCACTTTTGCCGTTGATAGCTACTACATTGCTATAAGTAAAACGACCATCGTTATTTACAAATTTCAAACGATAGTATTGTTGATTAGCCAGTTTACTAAGGTCGGTATAGGTGTAACTACTAGCTATGTTTTTAGCTTCCAAAGTTGCCAAAGGAGCAAATGTTTTAGCATCTAAACTTTTTTCAATCACAAAGCTTTTTGCATTTACTTCAGATGCAGTGGCCCAATTTAGTTTTACATTGCTGTTTACTAAAGAAGCAGTGAAAGAACGAAGTTCTACTGCCAATGGAGTAGTTACCGGCGCAAAAGCAATACCTCTGAATGCTGTATTGGTAGTTGATCTAGCAATAATGACAGCAGTGTCTGACGGTGGAGCATTGTAACCTCCATTGTCTATTATTTTAAATAATCTATTTCCACTTGTGGCAAATAATTGTATTCCAGTTCCGTCTGAAGTGCCTACAATTCCTACAGCAGTTGTTTTCTTGATAGCGCCGTTGTACACCCAGCTAGTATCTACCAATGAATATTTTTGAATACCACTACGAGGGATTGTGTCGTTACCATTATCAGCGATGTACATAACATAACCAGCGTTCAATTTCAAAATAGTAAACTGGTAGGGTGAAGCAGTGGTGTTATTGGTTACATATGTGGTGTCAACACCATTAACCCTTGTGAATGTGCTTCTCTTATTCGTAAAACCGCCCTCTAATCTGCCAAGGGTAATTTTTCTTCCACCTGTAGTTGTTGATGATGAAAAATAGATTTGATTTCCAAAAAGTTCAAGGCCACGTATATTGCCTGGGGCAGTCAATATATTAATAGCAGTATCATCACCCAACTTTGCATATTTGATGCCACCGTTTCCAGCGCCAATCCAAAAACTAGTTCCATCTTCAGATACAGCAGACCTAACATTGTTTCCACTACCAACATTAGAAAGTGCTAGGCTTGTATTCACATTTCCCAAAGCATCAATGGTACCAACCATTCTTTTAATAGTGACTGAACTAGCAGCTGTCACACTAGATGTACTGGTATCAACTGAAGAATTATAACCTGTATACACAAGATATCTACCATCTGCAGATCTTGTTATTAATCCATCACTTGTTGCAGTACCACTTGCCGTTAAAACTTTATTGGTAGTACCAGCTGTAGCTGAATCATTTGCTGGAATGGCAATAGTACGTACCAGCGCACCAGTTGCTGGATTTCTTTCGTCTAGATAAACTCGTGTTGCACGATTGTTAAGTGCTGTTGAACCAGTTCCACCAGTTCCAACTCTGTAAATAACTAAGTTACCAGGTGTAAAACTGGTTTGAGCCTTTGCACTAAAAATGCCACAAGACAAAGCAAAAATTGTAAAAATCTTTTTCATAACTTTTTAAACAAAACAATTAAGGGGTTAATAATTTAAAACTTTAAACAACAAAATATAGCAACGCAAAGTAACAGGAATCATGTGCACATCAGTGCTATTTGAAGCAGAAAAAAGCGAAAATGTTTACAAGTAACATCATGATAGCAGATAAATTGTAAAATTCAATTTATCTGCTATCATGGTAATAAGGCTCCTGCTTACAATTCTCGATGTATTGTTTATTTAATCAACTTCTCCACAATTTTTATTTCATCTGATTCATAGACAACAATACAATTGTTTACCCCTAGTTTTTGTGCACTAATTTTTGTTTGGGAAGATCCAACTGCAATGGATTGTTTCATAATAATTCTACCATCAAAGCTTACAATAGCAATTGATGCGGGCTTTGCTGATAAAGGATGATTAACAACTACTGTGCTACTTGTGCTATTGATGTAAAGCCTGTCCTTGGTTGCACTTTTTACTTGAAGCGTGTTACCATAACTAAATGAACCATTGTTATCCACCAGTTTCAACCTGTAGTAGCTGTTTTTATTTTGGTAAGCAACATCTGCGAATTGATAAACACCACCTTCGTTGTTCCTGTACGCACGAACTGAACCAAGTGTATTATAGCGAATACCATCGATGCTTTTTTCTATTTCAAAATGGCTGAAATTAATTTCGGATGCCGTTTTCCAAGAGAGGTTAACTTGATTATATGATTGTTGAGCAGCAAATGAAACCAATTTCACGGGCAAGCCTACACAGGTATTTGCTGGACTGGCTGAATTTCTTGGAACAAGTACAGAGTCTAAGGCAAAATCTTTGGAATTGTCGTTATTGTCTGTGCATCCACCATTAATTCGAAGCAATATCCTTCTGTTTCCAGCGGCAGGTGCTGCGGCGGTTTCAAAAGCGGAAGCTGTTCCAAACCCGAGTAAATCAATAATAGATGGAGAACTTACAGTTGCACCAACCAAATTAAAAGTGTCACTTACTAACGCCACTTTACCATTGGTCGCACTAAAGTTGATGGGCTTTACCGTAATGATTGAATCTGGTGTTGGTAAATCAGCCCCAATTTGTGTGGCTGGAGGTGCTACTTGTGTGGCCAACTGTAATAAATAGTACTTACCTGCCCCAATAGTACCACTGAATTTATTTTTTTGCCAAGCAGTACCTGCAGCGCTTGCATATTGGATTGTCCACTCGTTAAAGGTTACTGGCGCATTAGTTGGATTAAACAATTCTACAAAATCATACTTGTACAAGGCATTAGAATTACTGCCACCGCCGTAAAATGCGCTTATCACCACATGATTTACTTGTGCATTGGCTAACAGGCCAAAAAAGATAAAAAACAAGATAGATGTAAAAAATTTCCTCATAAACTAGACTAATTTAGGTCACAAAATAACACTTCTTGCTTGCAACACTACTTTTTGGTAACAATTTGGTAACATTGAGTTGTATTCGACTTGTATCTATTTCTCATTCATTTGAATGACAAAGTGTGTTTCTTACATAAAATGCTTACCCAATTGCAAGGAAACCTTCACTATTTATCCTGTGGTTTAGAGATAAAAGCAACAGGCACATCGATTTTATTATCCAGAAGACTTCATTTGTGAGAATCATTTTATACAATTGCAACATCTTCACCGATTGAACTAATTTCATTTGCTCATGCGTTTACTTACCATTGTTCTCTTAGTTGTATTCATTCCATATACCGGAATGTCACAATTATATGCTTATATATCTGGAAAAATTGTCAATGAAAATGATATGCCAATTACTGGTGTAACCGTCCAAATGCTTAACAAGCAAAGGCAGACCATATCCGATTCTACTGGGTTTTTCCGAATTCAATTTGTACCCAATAGGCAACCTGTTGCTCTCCTGTACACTTTTGTTGGTTATAGTAGCGTACAGAAAAGTTATTTAATTGCCGCTGGCAAAGAAGAAAGAGTGGTCATTAGGATGAAAACATCCATTGAGCAGCTTAAAGATGTGGTGGTAAAAGACGACCGATTTAAGAGGGGTAATGCTGGCGAAGTGGCCATTGACGCCTCCAAGGCTTTGCTGAATCCTTCACCCATTAGTAGCATTGAAAGTTTGATTAAAGTATTTGTAGGCAGTAATAATGAATTGACCTCTAACTATTCAGTAAGAGGTGGGAGCTACGATGAAAACCTCATTTATGTGAATGACTTTGAAGTGTTTAGACCCTATCTAGTGAAAAGCGGTCAACAAGAAGGTTTGAGTTTTATTAATCCGGAAATGACGGGAGGGGTGAAGTTTTTTAATGGTGGTTTTCAATCTAAGTATGGCGACAAACTGAGTAGTGTATTAGATATCACTTATAAAAAACCAAGAAAAGCAGGCGGCTCGGCGTATGTGAGTCTGTTAGAGCAAGGACTGCATTTAGAAGGCGTAGCAGCAAAGGACAAAGTAACCTACCTCATCGGGGCAAGAAATAGGAGTAACAGAAACCTATTAAGCAGTCAAGAAACAAAAGGCAATTATATCCCCTCTTCTTACGATTTGCAAACCCTTATTACTTGGCAGGCCAAAGAAAAATGGCTGCTCGAATTGTTGGCCAATGTGTCTGCCACTAAGTTTACCCTTTTCCCAGAAGAAAGCAAGCTCACTTCTTCGGTTTATACCAGTTTGTACGCTCAAAATTTAGGATTGGACATCTATTTCTCAGGCCAAGAAAGAGATAAATACAGCACCAATTTTATTGGCTTATCTGCCACCAACCAACCCCGTAAAAACTTGAAATTAAAATGGATGTTGAGCAGCTTTACCGATAAAGAACAAGAAAACCTAGACATCACAGGAGCTTATTTATTTGGCGATAGAGATTTTGACAAGAGCCAAGCATCCTATGGCCTAATCGTAAATCCTTTAGGTGCAGGTGTTTACCAAAACCATAGCCGCAACAACTTAAATATTCAAGTATTGAATGCCAGCCATAAAGGCAGCCTTGATAAGGGCAAACATTTCTTGCAATGGGGCAATAGCATTGATTATCAAACCATTAATGACAAACTAAGTGAATGGCAATACAACGATAGTGCGGGCTATTCACTCCCACATAATACGGGAAGCTTAACCCTTTTTTCTGCTACAAAAGGGAAAGCAGAATTTGATGCCACTCGTTTCAGTGGTTATTTTCAAGACAATTTTCAGATAAAAGACAGCAACAATTTTGTGTTGCAAATGGGCGTTCGCTATAACTATAATACACTCAATAAGGAGGTATTAGTGTCTCCAAGGTTGGGCGTTTCTTGGAAGCCTAGGAATTGGAAAAGAGATGTAGTCATTAAAAACTCCCTGGGCATTTATCAACAGCCGCCTTTTTACCGAGAGCTTAGAAGGAACGATGGCACTATTAACAAAAGCTTGTTGGCACAAAAGAGTTGGCAAATTAGTAGTGGCTTAGACATTAATTTTAAAATGTTTAACCGCCCAGCGCGATTTACTACAGAGGCTTACTATAAAAACATGTGGGATGTAGTGCCTTATGATATTGATAATGTGCGAATTCGGTATTTCGGCGAAAACAGGGCTAAAGCCTATGCTGTGGGTATTGAAAACCGACTATATGGCGAGTTGGTAAAGGACGCGGAAAGTTGGATTAGCTTTAGTGTGATGCAAACCAAAGAGAAAATTGATAATTTCTATTTCCAGCAATACAAAAACGCTGCTGGCGAAGTAATCACTGGCAGCACTAGGGATCAAGTAGTGGCCGATAGCAACCGTGTTGATGTTGGCTGGATGCGCCGCCCTACCGATCGATTATTTACGTTCGGAATGTTTTTTCAAGATTACATGAGTAACAATAAAAACCTGAAATTCTACATGAGTGCCATTTATGGTAGTAATCTTCCCTACAATATACCCAACAGCGTAAAATATCGCAACGCTTTGACTATCCAAAGCTATCTCCGATTCGATATGGGCTTTAGCGCCCTTTTGGTGGATGGTGAAAAAAAGAACCTCCGCAGCCATTCCCCTTTTAAAGCTTTCCAAAGTATTTGGGCAAGCTTAGAGGTCTTTAATATTATTGACCGAGCCAATACCATTAGCTATATGCTCATTAAAGATTATAGCAACAATACCTACACCATTCCCAACCGACTTACGCCAAGGCTACTGAACGTAAAACTGGTTGCGAAATTTTAAAGCACTTTTTTTGGGTGCATAAAAGTTTTTCGTTTTGCCCCTCCCCTTTGGAGAGGGGTTGGGGTGAGGTTTAACTAATTACTGCGAAAAACCTTGATGCCCCCTTTTTTTACTGCTTCGCAAATAATTTTGCGGCTATGAACTATTACTGAATGGAACATGGCTAATCCAAAAAGAAACTTTTTTATCGTCCAGAAATAAAGCCCTCAAAAAGGCTGTTCATTTTCTCAATTTTATTTTCAATATGGTTCACATTAGAAAGGCAAGAAAAGAAGATTGCCCCCAATTGCTTACACTCGTGCATGAGTTGGCATTGTATGAAAAAGCCCCACAAGAAGTCACCATTACCCTAGAACATTTTACCGAAAGTGGTTTTGGCAGCAATCCAATATGGTGGGCTTTGGTGGCAGAACATACCGTGGGTGACAATACAGTTATTGTTGGCTTTGCCTTGTATTATATCCGATTTAGCACTTGGAAGGGACAAAGCATCTACCTAGAAGATTTAATTGTTACCGAACCAATGCGTGGTAAAGGCATTGGAAAACTATTGTTTGATGGAATCATTGAAACGTGCAAACAAAAAAATATGCACCGTTTATGCTGGCAAGTATTGGATTGGAATGAACCTGCCATTAATTTTTATAACAAATATGCCGCTCAATTCGATGGTGAATGGTTGAATGGAAGTATAGACATTAGTAAACTGTAAAAACCTATTTCTTTTTATTGGGCATAAATACAATCTCAGTGGCTCTGAGGGTGGCATCTACAGGATTAATTACCTTGTTTCAGCCCTAACTAAAGTGATTTAAGTAATGAAACACAAGATTTTAGACTAGAAAATGACATTTTACACTCAGAAATGGCATTTTGCACCTGAAAGATGACATTTTACACATGAAAGATGACATTTTGCATATGAAAGATAACATTTTGCATATGAAAGATGACATTTTGCACATGAAAGACGACATTTTACACATGAAAGATGACATTTTGCACATGAAAGATGACATTTTGCACATGAAAGATGACATTTTGCATATGAAAGATGACATTTTGCACATGAAAGACGACATTTTACACATGAAAGATGACATTTTACACATGAAAGACGACATTTTACACATGAAAGATGACATTTTACACATGAAAGACGACATTTTACACTCGGCTACGACATTATACACTCGGAAATGGCATTTTGCACTCGAAAATGACATTTAGCACTGGGAAATGGCATTTTGCACTGGGAAATGACATTTTGCACTCGAAAATGACATTTTGCACTCGGAAATGGCATTTTGCACTCGGAAATGACTTTTGACACTCGGAAATGACTTTTGACACTCGGAAATGACTTTTGACACTCGGAAATGACTTTTGACAC
>JAIXOJ010000057.1 GCA_027486835.1 Chitinophagaceae bacterium | reverse complement strand
GGTATCGTTTCGAGATACCCACCGCATCGATCTCCCAGTCACCCCCCTTTAGGGTATGGGGGTATTTCCGCCTAAAAATGGTGGATAAAGATGGTAGGTATAGCTACAGTAAAACATTTAGTGTGCCATTCTCCATGCTCCATGCTCCACTCTCCATTATTCCCAACCCTGCCAAAGACCAGATAACCATCACGGGTAAAAGCGTACAGCGTTATCAAATCATAGATAATCTAGGCAGAGTGTTGTTAAGTACCAAAGCAACCGACGGCACGCAAACAATAGATGTGTCCAGTTTTAGCAAAGGAGTTTATCTGGTAAAAGGCTACAGTGCAAAGGGTAATGTAGTAACAGGTAAGTTTTTAAAAGAGTAAGTTGTTCAATCGAGTATCATCGTAATCAATAAAATCAAGAGAATCATGGTTCAGACAATTTTCCCCCTAGCTCAAGGCTGCCCCGCCATTGACGGTTCGGTGGTGTACGCAGCCCGCAACCTGTACAATCGGGTAACTACGAGTGCGATCAATTTTATAGATGCTTGTCCAAAAAACAACAGCAGGAAAGCGAAAAAAGTGCTGTATGTAGATAATAAAGGCAAGGCATTGGAAAAGAAAGCCGATATTGCGGAGAGGAGTTTTACCGTATATCCAAATCCTAGCAATGGTAATTTGAATATACAGCTTCCCCAAAATGGCCATTGGCAGATTACAGTAACCGACCAACTAGGGCGTATTTCATGGAATCAGTCAGTAACGAATAAAGGCAATGTTATAAACCACCAGCTAAATGGCAGCAAAGGTCTTTTGCTTGTAAAAGCCACCAATTTAGAAACTGGAAAAGAGTTGGTGCAAAAAGTTCTTTATATACTGAACAGAAAATGGTTTGCCAATTATACCTCACCCTAACCCCTTTCCAAACGAGAGGAGACCAAAAAGATTATAGCGACTTTTTTTTTTTTTTTTTTTCTTTTGAGTATAAATAATAAGAGCATGAATTTTAGTAGCATTTTACTTACCAAAGCACACATTTTGTGTGCTTTGGTTTTACTTTTTGGTCAGGTTACCGCTCAGCGCAATCTGGTACCTAACCCTAGTTTTGAAATTCTTTCAAGATCTTGTGATAGCCTATACGAACTTACTGGCGGTGCAAAATATTGGACTAACATTATTCCTGGAGTCCCAAAAGTTCCTAATTCTTATGCTACTTTTAATAAATGTGCCACAACAATTTGTTGTAAGGTTCCATACTTGGGAAATAATACAGCATACCAAGAAGCACATACGGGGAATGGATTTGTGTGTTTTTTTTTTTATTATCGGATTATTTCAACAAATAAATACCTCAATACTAGAGATTATATTCAAACTAAGCTCATAAGCAAACTAAAAAAAGAGACAAATTACTATGTTGAATTTTTTGTGAACAATTTAGATGTTTGGAGATACGGTGTAAATAATATTGGATTACATCTAAGTGATACGGCAATTACCAATACAGATCGGACTGTTAAACCCCTTACTCCTCAAATCCTTGCTTACGGTAATCCAATAATTTTTGATACGCTTAGATGGGTAAAGATTTCAGGAATATATAAAGCCAATGGCAATGAACAGTATTTATCAATTGGCAATTTTAAAAGTGACGCTTACACAGATACTTCTGCAATTGCATCTGGTGCGTATGGTGCTGTTTATAATATCGATGATGTCAGCGTAATCCCCCTAGACAGCCTAGTACTCAAAGCAGATGCGGGCAGAGATACGACAATTTATAAAGGCGATAGTGCATGGATAGGCAGCAGAATATCAGGCATAACAGATATGCACTGGCGCACCTCAGCAGGGGGCATCGTAGCAGACAGTGTACCGGGGCTATGGGTAAAACCAAGCATCACTACCACCTATATACTAGAACAAATTATCGGCGGCCAATACAGTAAAGACACCGTAAAAGTAACCGTGGTGCAGCCGGTACCCGTGTTAGTGGTTAATGGTCAGTTGTTAGTGGTCAAAGAGGGCAAAGCGGTTGAGTTCAGTTGGCAAACCGCCAATGAGGTAAACCTTAGCCATTTTGTAGTAGAACAAAGCCCAGACGGCCTCCAATACCAAGCCGCAGGCACCGTAAAAGCCAACGGCGGCTACAGGTATCGTTTCGAGATACCCACCGCATCCATCTCCCAGTCACCCCCCTTTAGGGGATGGGGGTATTTCCGCCTAAAAATGGAGGATAAGGATGGTAAAGTAGCATACAGTAAAGTATATACGATTTCGCTAACCACTAACCCCCTATCACTAATCACTATTATTCCCAACCCTGCCAAAGACCAGATAACCATCACAGGTAAAAACTTACCAGTTACTACATTACCTTCTGCATTGTAGCCTTTTACCAGATAAACTCCTTTGCTAAAACTGGACACATCTATTGTTTGCGTGCCGTCGGTTGATTTGGTACTTAACAACACTCTGCCTAGATTATCTATGATTTGATAACGCTGTACGCTTTTACCCGTGATGGTTATCTGGTCTTTGGCAGGGTTGGG
>JAIXOJ010000102.1 GCA_027486835.1 Chitinophagaceae bacterium | reverse complement strand
GTAAAAGCAACGGGGTTGTTCTGCTTCCAAATCAAAAAGTAACCTATACACAAACACAAAGGAAATTTGAGACAGCTCTTGTAGAAAAGCCAGTCCTGATAGGATCAAAAGACGCAAAATACATTCAACCCTCCATGGTTTTTGATGATGTACCACTAAATAAAGTCTTGAATACACTTGAAACAATATATGGAGTTAGTATAGTAATAGAAAACGAAGCAGTTAACAATTGTCCATTTACAGGGGATATATCAGAGCTGGATTTATACAAACAGTTAGATGTGCTTTGTAAATCAATTGGAAAAACCTACGAAAAAAAAGGGATTAATATTTTGATAAAGGGGGAAGGTTGTAATTAAGTTATAGGAATAAAATGAATTTTCTTCCAAATGTCAAACATTGTAATCTCAATTTCATGTTGATATTATTAAGATTTTTGTTGCTTTGTTTTAAAAAAAAGCCGGAGGTGTTGCGACCACCCACGGCTTAAAAAGTTACACTTTTTTGTGTCTTTGGACATCCACTTTTTTTTTATAAATGAACAAAAACTTTGCTAAAATATGAATAAAAGGCGACTTGTTGCTATAATCATGCTTGCTATGAAATTTACATATTGTCAGGTGCTGTTAATTTTGGTATTTACTTGCCAATTGTTTGCTAATGATATTTATTCTCAGAAAGCACTCAACAAGAAAATCATTATTGAAGCCAAAGGTATTCCCCTAAAATCGGTAATTTCTGAACTGCAAAATCAGACTTCTGTAAAGTTTATTTTTAGCTCAAGGGCTATCAATGTTAAAAGGCGGGTAACATTCAAATTGTTTGATGGTAATCTAGGCGATTTTTTTGAGCATGTATTTAAACCTTTGAATATAACCTATAAAATGGTGGATGAGGAAAGGTTAATACTATATTACAAAACAGCACTTAACGTTTCTGAAAATAACTTAATTAGCGAAGTTTCAGTGAATTCCCCGACCAAAATTACTGATAGTATCGTTATTTCAGGAGTAGTTTTAGACAATAAAGGACTCCCCCTTGAAGGTGCAACCATAACCGAAAAA
The DNA here is from genome assembly GCA_027486835.1 of Chitinophagaceae bacterium. GTDB lineage: Bacteria > Bacteroidota > Bacteroidia > Chitinophagales > Chitinophagaceae > Parasediminibacterium. Next base: position 22,320 of record JAIXOJ010000102.1, on the reverse strand, counting down.
GGAACAGACAATAAAACGCTAACAAATACCAACGGGGAATTCAAGCTAAAAATAAAAGACAAAAAAGTTTTATTGGTAGTAAGCTATGTGGGCTACAATGAACAATTGGTGGCAGTAAACAATAAATCATTGTTCAATTTATCCTTAATTCCAAGTAGTCAAAAATTAGAAGATGTTATTGTAATTGGTTATGGCACAAAAAGTAAAAAAAAACTGACCACTTCTATAGCTACCATTAAAGGGACAGATATAAATGACCTACCAGTTGGAACTGTTGGAGATGCCTTGGCCGCCCAAGCAGCGGGTCTTCAAGTATCTTCTGCATTAGGAGGTATGCCTGGAGAACCACCCACCATTCGCATAAGAGGCACTGGTTCCTTAGGGGCTGACAACGAGCCGCTGTATGTGGTTGATGGCTATCCACTACCATCAGAAGCTAGTTTTTCTGGTATTAACCCTTCTGATATTGAATCAATCGAAATTTTAAAAGATGCGGCAGCCGCTTCTATTTATGGTTCAAGAGGGGCGAATGGGGTAATAATAGTAAGTACAAAAAGAGGCAAGGCAGGAAAAATTGTTTATGGTGCAAGCTTTATAACAGGGATACAACAAATTACTAAAAAAATAAAACTTCTCTCCACTGAGGAATATTTGAATTATATGCCTGCGCTGATTAAAGAAAGAAATAGCAATGGTAATATATTGAACGATACACTCAATCAATTAGGCTCAACTGATTGGCAAGATGCCATTTTTAGCCCAAAACCCTATAATGAATGGAAGGTTTCTGCAAGCGGTGGTAATGAAAAAGCGAGGTATAGTATTTCTGGGGGGTATTTAAACCAACCTGGTGTTTTGTTGGGAACAGGTGCAAAACGCTACAATTTGCGGGTGAATTTAGATGCTGTTTTATCTTCAAAATTGAAACTCGGAGTTAATATAGCCCCCACTTATTTAGAACAAGATAGGCGACCGAATGGTGGAAACTTTAATTCTTCCATTGATAATGAATATGGTGTAGTGATTCCAAGCCCAATTTATTCAGCATTGCTAATGCCTCCGGTTATTCCATTGGTTTTAGCAGATGGTCGGTATGGGCAGCCTAATTTTTTGAAAAATAATTCCTTATTTAACCCTGGGTATTTTAACCCAGTGGCTGTATTGAATGGATTGAAAAATCATAATACCAATTACTCCATACTTAGCAATGCTTTTTTAGATTGGACAATCCTAAAAAATCTAACTTTTCGTACCAATGTAGGTGGTAATCTTACAACAAATAGACGGGAAGTGTATGTTGCTTCAACCACACCAACCAGTTCTTCACCATTGGCTAGTTTTATGCAAAAATATCCTGCCAATATTGCTGCATCAGAAGCCACCAATAGAGGAATAGATTGGTTAGTGGAAAATAGTCTAACATTTAGTAAGCTGATAGCTGGGAAACACAATTTTAAGTTCTTAGTGCTACAATCGGCACAAAAATACCAAAGTACAAATACTGTACTTATTGGAAGACAAGGTTCATTTATTACAGATCAAATCCAAAACCCATCGGCTGCTTCTGACCATGATGGAAGTGTGGTATATGATATTTATACTTTTTCATCTTTGGCGGCTAGGATTAATTATGATTTTAAAGGGAAATACTTAGTGGATGCTAGTGTAAGAAATGATGGATCTTCCAAGTTTGGGGCTAATAATAAGTTTGGAACATTTAGGTCAATAGCAATAGGATGGAGAATCGGAGAAGAACCTTATGTGAAAAATCACCTTCCATTTATTAGCGAATGGAAATTGACAGCAAGTTTTGGAGAAAGTGGCAATGCCAATATTGGTAGTTTTTCATGGCAAAGCTTTTTAAATAATACCAATTATAGCTATGCTAACAATAGGCAATTTGGCACCACCATTAGTGGATTTTACAACCCTGACCTTACTTGGGAAAAAAATCAACAATGGAATATTGGTTGGCAAATGGGGTTTTTAAAGGAAAGGATTTCGTTTGCTGTGGACCTTTATAAGAAGAATACTACTGATATGATTTTGAGTAAACAATTGCTCGGTATTGTGGGCTATGCAACTTCTTTCAATAACAATGTAGGTAATTTGGAAAACAGAGGACTCGAAATAACTATATCCTCAAAAAATATTGTTGGCCGAAAATTCACTTGGTCATCTGATTTCAATATTTCGTTTAATCAAAATAAAGTCATTGATTTGGGTGGGGCAAATAATTTGGGATATTACAACTCCGTAACAGGCTGGAACAATGTATTTCTAATAAAAGTAGGCAGGCCAATTGGCGATATGTATGGCTTTAAAGTAGATGGCATTTTAAAAACACAAGCTGAAGCCGCAGCCTATACCCCTTATGCCACAGCACCTGCAAAAGCAGGGGATATGAAAATTAGGGATATTGATGGTAACGGGGTGATAGACTTGAACGACTTGACCAAGATTGGAAATGCCTTGCCAAAATATACTTTGGGATTTACCAATCGTTTTAGATATAAAACCTTTGACTTAGGATTTATTATCCAAGCAGTAGTAGGGGGAGATATAATTAATGGTACAATAAGAAATGCTTGGGGAACAGCCGGTTCTAATTTAGAACATGATTTTTATAATAACATTTATACTAAGGCAGATTCTTTGGCTAATGTAAAATACCCTAGCCCAGCATCTGTGGCTCCATACACTTTCGCCAATTCATTAACAAGCTTGGCATTGCAATCGGCCAGTTTTGTTCGTTTACGTAGTTTTACCCTTGGTTATAACCTCCCTACAAACTTTCTAAAGCGCATTAGGCTACTGTCTTTACGTTGTTATGTTTCTGGTCAAAACCTAATTACAATTACAAATTATCCTGGCTACAACCCAGAAGTAAGTTTAACGAATAAGTCCATCACTACCCCCGGAATCGATCAAGGAGTGTATCCACAGGTGAAAAATTTTGTTGCAGGAATTAGCGTTGGCTTTTAAAAAAATCAAGAAGTGAAAAAATATTTTTTATTGATTAGGATGATTTTCATAACAGGGATGATGATTAGCTTCTCAGCCTGTAATAAGTCTTTTGTTACAGAAGTGGCCTCTCCATCTCAAATTTTAGAGAGCAGTTACTTCTCTAGTAAGGATAATTTCAAAGCTGCCTTAAACGGTATTTATGGTTCTCTTAGGTTGCGCTACAACAATCATTGGAAAATGGCTGAGGTGCCTTCAGACAATACTTTGGCAGCAGGAGCGGTGACAGCCGATACAGGGCCATTAGATCAATTTGCATGGACACCTACTGATAATAATATTTTAAGCGAATGGCAAGGGGAGTATCAAACCATAGCTTACTGCAATAATTTTTTAGACCAACTTGAAGGATTTGAGTTAGGTGATTCTCTCTTAAAAAAACAATGGATAGGAGAGGTGAGATGGGTAAGGGCTTTGGCATATTTTAACTTAGTTAGGTACTTTGGAAATGTGCCATTGGTTTTGAAAAAAATTAAGACTGAATCTGAAGCTTATACTTATTCAAGAGATACAACAAGCAAAGTATATGCACAGATTATCACAGATTTGATTGCAGCGGAAGGAAGCCTGCCTACTAATTACACCACGTCTGGTGATGCGGGAAGAGTAACAAGTGGTGCAGCTAAAGCATTATTGGGAAAAGTATATCTTACTGTAAACAGATGGGATGATGCAGTAAACAAGTTGAGTGAACTCGTCAACCTTAACACCTATTCTCTTCTTCCAACATTCAGCGATGTGTTCAGTACCACCAATGAGGCAAATGCTGAAATTATATTCTCTGTGCAATATGCAAGAGGAACTGCTAAGGAAGGAAGTGCTTTCACCCAAACATTTTTACCTACAACATTACCTTACCTAATAACATTAGCTCCCAGAGGGTCTAATCAAGGAACAAAAAATCTTTTTGATGTTTTTGAAACCAATGATGCAAGAAAAGCTACTTGCATTCAGCGATATGGGTCTTATTATACTCGAAAATTCATGGATAATCCGCCTTCAGTTAATGAAGGAGAAAATAATTGGATAGTATTGCGATATGCAGATGTGTTATTAATGTATGCAGAAGCACTCGAAGAACAAGGTACTGCTACAAGTATAACACAAGCAATTGATATTATCAATAACCAAATTCGCAAGCGTGCTGGGTTGTCACCAATTCCAAAAAATACCACGCAAGCCAACCTTCGTTTGGCAATTGAAAAAGAACGAAGAGTAGAACTTTGTTTTGAAGGCCATCGATGGTTTGATTTGTTAAGAACAAATAGAATGGTAGCGGTTATGAAAGCTCAGTTTGCTGCCGATAATCTTCCCTATACTGTAATACCTGAAAGGGCTTTATATCCCATACCATTTAGAGAACTTACCCTCAATCCCAATCTTGGACAAAACCCTGGTTATAATTAATTATTATGTATAATAAATTCGTTTTCTTTTTTTCTGCCCTTCTTATTACAACCTCCACTTTTGCAAATACAATAGACATTGTTTCGCTAGGAGCAAAAGGCGATGGCAAAACCTTGAATACCCAAATTATTCAAAAGGCAATAGACAATATCAGTAAAGTTGGTGGAACTGTTATAGTGCCTACTGGCGATTTTGTAACAGGAACACTTTACCTAAAAAGTAATGTTACCCTTTTTTTAGAAAAAGGAGCAGCACTTTTGGGCAGTATTGATAGTGTAGATTACCCAATGAATAATCCCTCCACCATTCGTTGCGTAAGCACACATAGCAATAATGGACGACCTCGAAGGAATTTTTCATTGATTTATGCTGACAATCAAGAAAATATTGCAATTGCTGGTGAGGGTACTATTGATGGCAGGGGAAACAATAAATACTGGCAAAGAGGGGATAATGGTTCAAATAGACCTAAGCTTATATTCATAATTGCTTGTAAAAATGTAGTGATTAAAGATGTTATGCTAACCAATTCCTGCTTTTGGTTGCAGGATTATCTGGGCTGTGATGGGGTTAAATTGTTAGGATTAAGAATCATTAGCCATGCAAATTATAACAATGATGGAATAGATGTGGATAGCAAGAATGTTATCATCAGTAATTGTTATATTGATAGTGATGATGATGCTATTTGTTTGAAAAGCTATTTGGCAGATAAGCCCTGTGAAAATGTGGTAGTAACTAATTGTGTTATTAAAACCAATTGTAATGCTATCAAGTTTGGTACACCTGGTAAAGGCGGTTTTAAAAACATCACCGTTGATAACTGTAGCATTTCTGCCAGTCAGTTCGATAATTTTAGGAAATGGTCTGCTCGGTTTAAAAATATTTCAGCAAGCCCAGCAAGTGTTTCAGGCATTTCAATTGAATGTGTGGATGGAGGAGCTACCGAGAATATCAATATCAGCAACATCACCATGAAATCTACCCTCACACCCATTTTTATTCGTTTGGGAAATAGGATGGAGAAGTTAAAAGACGATACCACCACCACCACAAGCAGCTTAAAGAATGTTATCATCAGCAACATAATCGCTGAAAGTCACAGCCATAGAGCCAGTTCCATCACAGCTTATCCAGGTACTTATGTAGAAAATGTGCAGTTGCATCATATTTCCATTGATGTTATGGGTGGGGGTACAATTGAGGAAAGAAATGTTGAAAAAGTAAGAGAGAAAGACAATGGATATCCAAGTCCAAATATGTTTGGGGAATCACTTCCAGCTTATGGTTTTTATGTTCGGCATGTGGACGGAATTAGCATTGAGGATGTGCAGTTAAATTTATTAAATGCCGATGCCCGTTATGCACTCGTTTTTGATGATACAAAGTTTGCTTACCTAAGGAACATTAAAATAAAATGGCAAGATGGTAAAAAGCATTTTATAGAAAAAAGTGAGATAAAAAGAACTGAAAATAGCCAAGTCTTTTTTGAAAGCTCTCCCAAAGAGTTGGTGAATTAAACGACAATCAGATAGATTTCTGTCTCCTATTTTGGAACTGCTTTTCAAATGATATTTATGGGTAAAAATTATTTATATGGTTTAGTAAAATCACAGGTAGCTAACCTGTGCCCTTGGTGCATTTTGAATAAGCCAAACTTACTTCCAAAGCGTTTGATAATAATTATTGCAATACTATTTGCAAGCTTTAATATCAATGCTCAAATAACTACCATTTCTGGTACAACCATGCACGATAGACAATTGGCAGTTGTAAAAAAATTAGCTCAGTACACTGCTAATTGTACTACTGGCGACCCAAAATATGATTCTCCATACCCTGTTGCTCGTTTGGCATTGCATATTGATACTGTTTTTGCTATACGCCAATTAGACACGCTCTACACAAAATACCAAGCTGACAGCAGCGTTGATGATGAGTTTGATTTACATGCGGCTATGCATACATATACTTTATGCAAAACACAATTGCCGGCTGCTTTGAAACAAAAAATAAAGAACTATCTCACTAAAGAAGATTATAGGCGAAAGCATATAACAACAAACCTGTACTTAATGAGCTGGGCAGCAGGCTTTTTAGCTACGGAAGAATGGGCTGATTTTACGGATAGGGCAGGCAATTCAAATAGTGTTATCAAGTCGCACACCAGGAGCAATATTCTCTCTTATCTATGGAAGTTCTTCCATTTGAATTGTTACGAAGCCGATGCCTTTATTTACAACCCTATTGATTTTATGGCTGTGAGAATGCTAGCTGAATTTGCTTTAGACACTGAAGTAAAATCTAAAGCGGAACTAGTATATCAATCAATGGCTGTCAGCTTATTGTGCAGTTGGAACAAGGGAATTTATGTGGCAAACCCCATGAGAAGTAAAGGATGGGGCAATATGAATACTGGTTACATTGCTTCAAACATTATTACTTCGTTAAGCTGGACTTTTTTCGGCAACCCTGAAAATAAGTTTAGAATAAAACCATTCACCGTTTCTAGTTATGGAAGCCTCTATGCATTATTCTGGATGTGCTACCAAGGAAAGGTAAGCCCTAGGACATCAATATTAAATGCTTATAAGTCTAAATCATATCCTTATGTCCACACAGGAATGGTGGATAGTAGCAGTGGAAAGTTTTATAAATATGCCTACCAATCAAACAATTATGGCTTAGCAACTCAAACAGAAATTACAATACCACTTTCTTCTGCATTGACAAGTTATAATTACAAGGAAATTAAGCGGACCTATATGGCATGGAAAAGTGATACCATTGGTAGTCATTTTAGTGTTTGCCAAGACAATCCTGAACGACCAACCGATTTTTCGAATTTTAATGCCTTTGGTTATGGGGAAAATCCTTTCCATAGGGTGTTGCAATCAAAGCAAGCAGCCATAGGAGTCTATAATGTTCCAGCAAGTTATGATGCTTATAAGATTTATGTACCATTTACAAAATTGGGCATCAAATCGAAAATAGAATCGGGAGGTTGGGTTTTCTGCCATGCTGGAACGATGCTATTTGCTTTCAGAACAATAGAACCTTATCGTTGGCAAACAACACCAGAACCCAGTTTTGATGTATTGGAATTGCTCGATACCAATGCTAGAAAGGGGGCTTGGATTTTGGAAACATCGGAAATCACTTCCCAGTATAGTGATTGCACTATCTCGGCTGAGTTAAATAAGTTCAAGGATTCAATTTTGTCCAAAACGAAATTTGATACCTTAAATTATTCCACATCTTCTTTCGCAAGATTGAAATACTATTCCATTAATAAAGACACATTAGACCTAACTTTTTTTCCTCCTACTACAAATTATTCAAATCAGATGAGCATCAATGGAAATGTAGTTTCCTTAAATGATCCCTATATTTTCAATAACCCTTTCGTAAAACAAAAAAACAGATCCGATACCATTTTTATTACTAATGCACCATGGTCTGATACGCTAATTTGGAATAACAATTCGTTTTTGTTAGATGCAAACAGGACTGTTTTATCAGCTAAAGCGATCAATAATTGTAAGGTTCTGCTCAATTGGTCAAGTTTTCAAATAGCCAATTCGGGTGATTATTTCAGTGTTGAACAAAGCTTGGATGGTATTACTTTTTTTGCGACCAAGAAAGTAAAACAATATCCAATCGGTTTTGAAAACCAAGAATATAGCCTACAATTAAATCAGCAGCAGCCTTGTTGGTATAGGGTGGTTTCTGTAGAAAAAAACGGTAAAAAAAGCTATAGTAATGTAGTGGTTGCAAATAGCAGTTGTGGCGATGCAAGTAGTTTACGTGTTTTCCCCAACCCAATAAAATACAGTAAAAGCATTACAATAGAATATACATCCAATTTTCCAGCTAGCCCCGGAACCTTGTTGTTATATGGCAGCAATGGGGTTATTCTTTGTTCAAAAAAGGTGAATATTGGCAATGGGTTCAATTCATTTCAATTAGACACAAGTGAAGGCAATGGAAGTCAACTTTATGTAAGAATCATGACCAATGATGGACAGGTAAATATTTTGAAACCAATAATAAAAGGAGGCAATTAAAATGATTGATAAAATTGTGTTTTATTGCTGCATATCTTTTATTGTACTCTCTATTGCAAATGGGCAAACAGTAACAATAGATTATACTTCCTTTGTACAGCCACTTGCTGGTACATCAGCAAGCACCACACCTTCTGCCACTAAACACGGCAGTACTACTGAATTATTGGCCAACACCATTCCATCGGTAACACAGCCATTTGCCATGACACAATGGACAGCCCAAACAAGGCTGGGAGAAGCTAAATGTATTGCTCCATACTATTATCATGACAAAGAAATAACTGGCTTTAGAGGCACACATTGGCTCAGTGGTGGATGCACGCAAGATTATGGAAGCGTTACAATTATGCCCATTACAGGTAGCCTCACCACCAGGCTGGAAAATTACAAAGCAGCTTTTGACCACAAGGATGAAATTGCTTCTCCTAATTATTATAGCGTACTACTTAAAAAATATGGTTTGAAAGTAGAAATGACCGCCACAAAAAGGGCTGCAATCTTTCAAATAACTGCTGATAGAGACGATAGCCTTTATCTACTAATAACACCTAATAGTGATGTTGATCAAGCTTCAATATCGGTAAAACAAATTACAAACGAAATTACAGGCAATAATCCTGCGCATAGAATCTACCAAGGTTGGGGGAAGCCAGCAGGGTTTAGTGGATATTTTGTAGTAGAAACCGAATCAAGTTTCAAGAACTATGGCGTTTTTAGCAATACAGAAATTTTGCAAGAAAAAAGCATCACCCATAAAAAGGGGCTTGGTGCATACATCGGAATGAAAGTAATCAAAGGAGAGGTTATTAAAGTGAGAATCGGTACTTCCTTTAGTAGTGTGGAAGGTGCTAGAAAAAATCTAAAAGCAGAGATAAATACGTGGGATTTTAATAGTATCAAAAACCAATCTAGCAAAGTTTGGAATAAAGCACTTGGTCAAATAGAAGTATCAACTTCAGAAGTCAAGCACAAGCAAATTTTTTACACATCCTTCTATCATGCCATGCAACATCCACGATTGTATAACGATGTTGATGGTACTTATCCCATGTTTTCAAAAAGCTATCAATTGGCAAAACTTGCAAAAGGCAATTACTACGATGACTTTTCTATGTGGGATATCTATAGGGCGCAGCTTCCGTTATTGGAGCTTTTGCAACCAGCTTTTATCAATGATTGTGTTAACTCCCTACTTCTCAAAGCTGAACAAGGTGGGTGGCTGCCTAATTTTCCATGTTGGAATAGTTATACAAGTGCGATGGTCGGTGACCACGCTACTGCATTCATTGCTTCGGCTTATGTAAATGGCATAAGAAGTTATAATGTCGAGAAAGCCTATACTGTAATGCGAAAAAATGCCTTCGAAATCCCTACTCCCGAAGATTATGCGGATGGCAAAGGGAGACGTTCTTTAGCCAACTATCTCCAATATGGTTATTACCCAATTGAGGACGAGATTACTGACGCATTTCACAAAAAAGAACAGGTATCCCGAACATTAGAGTATGCTTTTGATGATGCTTGTTTAGCTGCTCTGGCAAAAGGATTGGGCAAAGCAAAAGATGTGGCATTGCTTTCTAAAAGAGCCATTAATTACAAAAATGTTTTTGACACTACTATTGGTTTTGCAAATGGTAGATTCACAAATGGGGCATGGTACAAACCCTTAGACCCAGATAAAAAACTTCCTGTAAATGCAGAAGGAATATCTCTTTTCACAGAAGGAACATCAAGGCAATATTCCTTTTATGTGCCACAGGATATTGATGGGTTAACAAAATTGCTTGGAGGAAAACAAGGTTTAGAAAACAAATTGGATAGCCTTTTTATCAACGTCCACTATTGGCATGGCAATGAGCCAGGACATCAAGTGCCATTTATGTATAACTATACCAATGCGCCTCACAAAACCCAATATTGGGTACATAAAATTCTTGCTGAAGAGTATGGTGAAGGGGTAGGAGGGCTTAGTGGAAATGATGATGCTGGACAAATGAGTGCTTGGTACCAGTTTGCATCCATGGGCTTTTATCCCGTTAATCCAGCCAATGGTTTGTATCAACTTACTAGTCCATTATTCGATAAAGTCTTGGTGCATCTTCCTAATAAGAAAACAATAACAATCAGTTGTGATAGGCAGAGTAGTTCCTCAATTTATATACAGCAAATATTGCTGAATGGAAAGAAACTAAATGGATTAAGCATTAGCCACAAAGACTTGGCGGCAGGTGCAAACCTCCTTTTTAAAATGAGTGAAAAACCACTTAATAGTAAATAATCTAGAATTTATGAGTATGTTTAAAAATACCAAAATAAGGTCGCTTTTAGTGATTGCAACGATGCTAGCAATCAACAGTCTATTTGCACAGAAAAATGAGCAAGTAAAAGTGAGTTATGTTGATGAATTAACCAATAGCAACCATCCTCAAATTGGTTATTGGTTTATTACCCCTTCATCTTTAATTGACAACCGCTATTTGGTGCAATTGGATAGTATCATACAATTTAGCAAGTTTGATCTAGTTTTTTTATCGGCAAGAAATGGAATTAATTTTTATGATACCAAAAAAATGTTTCCAGTTTTTAAGGCTATTGTTGAAAAAGCCCATCAACACCACATCAAAATAGGGTTGCAGTTTTTTGAAGATAGCAAAACACCTGTACCTATTGAGAATACTGATAGATACATAACCGAGTTGGAATTCAACTTAGATGAAAATGGTGTTGGCGAGGGTGCTGGCGAATCAAAGCATGTGAGGGGAGAAAACTTGCTGATAAAAAGTGAGCTACTGAAAGCTTATGCCTTCAAAAAAACGGGCAATGGATTTTTCGATAAAGCCTCTCTTACAGATGTAACTGATAAATGCAAGTGGGAATCGCCAAGCAAAAACAAGGTAACCATCAAATTGGATGGTGGACAAGCTTTAAAAGGTTATACCGTTTATGTGGCATTGCAGCATTTTTATAATTTCAGTACCAACTTCGGTGCTGATGCCTCATTGCGTTTTACTAATGTGATGGCTGCATACAAAAGCATTCCCTTGGATGGCATTTGCTTAGATGAATATGCCAACATGCGGCCAATTCCCAAAGGTGATTTGGATAAAAAAAAGGAAGTATTTCGCGAAAGGCTCTATTCCCTGCCGATGGCTAAAAAATTCAAGGAATACACAGGGACAGAATTGGAAAAAACCTTGTTCTTGATGCGTTATGCACCAACAGGCGAAGCTTCAGTAAGGATGAAAGCAATCAATGCATATATGGATTTCATGCGGAAAGGCCCTTTGTTCGTTGAGCAAAATGTGTATGATAGTACTAAGGCCATGTTTGGCAAAAAAGCATTTATTGCTGCCCATGATACCTATCATAACAAACTAACAACCGATGAAATATGGGCAACTGGCATTAATTGGTGGAATATCCCACGTGAATATGGACAAACAGATGAACTAACCCCTTTACCCACTCAAATGGGTATTGCTTTCAACTATCCCGAAAATGTGCTATACAATATGTTTTACCACAAGGATATCAACAAGCTGACGGAGAAAGCATTGACCGATTTACGCTATGGTATCAGAACACATTATCATGCTTTCAATGATATTCGGTGGGGGATAAGCTTAGAAAAGCCAGAGGCCATAGCAGCAATTAATCCTGTTGAAAATTGTGCAAGATTGCTCAATAGGTTTAATCCATCTTTACCAGAAGTGAAATTATTGGTCATTTTTGGAATGGAAGCATTAGCCAATTGGTATCCAAATGAAACAAACAGAGGGTTATATGACATCAACGACAAGCTTGCTACTGAAGAAAAAGCAGTAGCTATCTGGGAAGCTGGATATGCCAACGCCTTGATACCAACCGACTTAATTGAAAAGAATAGGCTATCAATTTTGCCTGACGGCAAGGTAAAATACAACGGCCATGTGTTTGACGCAGTCGCATTCTTGAATCCTCAGTACAGCAAAGAAACTACCTTGAAGTTATTGGAAGAATTGGTGAATAAAAAAGGAAAGCTGCTGATAGAAGGTACTGCAACCAACGATTTTTTGGGTAATGATATTGCCAATAGGGTAGCAACTCTGCGCAGTAAAGCAGTTGCAGATTCATTCATTGAAGCCAATATGCCTAAGCTGGGAATTGTAAAAAACAAAGTACTCTCTGGTTGTAAAAATGCCGATGGGTCTTTTGTGTTCACTGATTTCAATGCTCTGAAAACAAATCAATTGACCAATTTTTCATTTCAAATCAATGGAAACACATTTTCAGGTACCTATACTGGCATGTTAGCCATCCAATTGGACAAGAGCGGAAGCAATTTGGAAAAACTTGCCGCAAATAGATTTTCCGAACTAAAGAAAAATGGCGAAACCATTCTTGCGTTGGAAAAACCCACTGACCTGTTTATTACAAAATCCAAAAAAGGAACATCTATTGAATTTGTGGACAAAGCTCATTCCACCAAAATAACACAAAATAGGCTCTAATTTTTTATCACGATTTATACTTTGCTATATGAAAAAGAATACAACGATTATTTTGTTTTTTTTATTAATTGCCAATACCTTATTTGCGCAATTAAGTACCGTTTCTTATGCAACGGCAGGAAACACGTACGCTCAAACATTTGATGGATTATCATCTTCTTCAAATGTTACCCTTTTTACCAACGGAGCTACTGCAAATTCCAATCCCTTGGGCCCATATGACTTGTCGGTCTCGCCAACTAATGTGGCTGGTTTAGCAGGCTGGCAAGTATATGGGATTGCTGGTACCACTGCTGCAAATGGCACTTTAACACTAGGAGTTTCTAACGGTAGCTCAACAAGCGGCAATTTTTACAACTTTGGTGCTACTTCTTCATCCGATAGGGCACTGGGCTTGCTTAATGCTTCGACCTTAAGTACTGCTGCTATTGGTTTGGTATTGACAAATACAACTGGTAGCACACTTACCTCTTTTACAGTTGCATTTACAGCTGAACAATGGCGGCAAAACACAGGTACAAATACCTTCACATTCAAATATGCGATGGGTTCGGGAGCCTCTTTTAATGATATATCAACACCTGCCACATTTACAACAGCAAGCACTGGTAATTTTAGTAATCCCAACACGGGTAGTGCTGTTGCGCTTGATGGTAACGCTACAGCCAATCAGGTAGCAAAATCATTCACTATCAGCAACATTACATGGAATAATGGCGACAAATTGGTATTGCGTTGGGAAAGTGCTACAGCTACCAACAATAACGCAATAGGCATTGATAATTTTTCTTTTTCTGCCAACAACACCAGCAGCAACACTTACACCTGGAGTGGTGCGGCAAATGGAAATTACCAAACTGCTTCTAACTGGACTCCCAACAGATTAAGCCCCCTTACGAATGATATTTTAACTTTCCCTAGTGGTTCTTCGGTCATTAGCGTGCCCACAGAAACCATTGCTGGGCTAACTGTTACTGGGTCTAGCGGGTCTGTTACGCTCACCCCCGCCTCTTCTGGAAATGTCCTCACACTTGGTTCTACACTAACTATTCCTGCTGGTACTACACTTGATTTTACCACCACATCGTTGGCTGGTGGATTTACTACTGTGGGCACTGGTACGCTTAATACGGCTGCAACAGGATCTACGCCGCTTCCTGCCGGCACTGCTTTTACTATGGATGTAAATTATAATGGAACAACAGCTCAAACAATTGTTGCAGGTAATTATAACAATCTTACTATATCGGGTAGCAGAGCGACAAACAACGTAACCTTGGCTGCATCTGGAACCATTGCTATTGCATCCACTTTTAGTAACACAGCCACATTTAGTGGGGGCGCAGGATACGTTATAACTGGTTCAACCATCAATTATTCAGGCACCGGTGCCCAATCCGTCATTGCATTCAATTATAATAACCTAACCATTTCCGGTGCAAGATCAGGCAACGTAACCTTGGCTTCTTCTGGAACTATCGGCGTTGCAGGTATTTTCTCTGCTACTGCTACTTTTTCAAACGGGAATTATGTCAACACTGGTTCTACAATAGATTTCAATGGAAGTGGTAATCAAACAAACGCCATTGCTTCCTTCACTTATAACAACCTCAGCATCACCAATACAGGTGTAAAATCCGCCGGCAGTAGCACCATTACGATAAATGCTAATGGCGTTTTAACTGTGGCATCAGGCACAACTTTAGATTTGCTCACAAGGCAATTGTCAGGTTCATCTTTCACTACTTCAGGTTCGGGTTTGTTAAGAACCGCAAACACATCTAGTAATGCTTTGCCAGTTGATTTAACCTGGTCTATGGAGGTGGAATACAATAGCACAGTTGCCAATCAAACGGTGCAAAGAGGTAATTATAATAACCTCACGATTAGTGGTTCAAGAACATCATTTTCAGTCACTTTAGCAAGTGGAACCACCACAATTGCAGGTGTTTTCAACCCATCTGCAACTTTTTCATCTGGGGGTTACAATTTTAATACCTCTACCTCCACTATCAGTTTTTCAAGTACCAATACGCAAACAATACCTGCATTCAATTATAATAACTTAACCATTACAGGTGCAAGAACCAACAACAATGTTACCCTAGCTTCATCAGGTACTATCGGTGTTGCTGGAACATTCTCTACAACAGGTCTTAGTTTTTCTGGTGGTTCGGTAATTAATGCAGGTTCTACTATCAATTTCAATGGAATTAGTACGCAATCGGTTGGTGGTAGTTCGGCTTTTGCTTTCAATAATTTGACTATTTCAAACACTGCAGCAACCGTTTCAGCAACTGGTACCATTAGTTTGGCATCAACAGGTGTTTTGAATATAGCTAACGGAGTAATATTTGACTTAGGAACTAATGTAATTAATGGAGCAAATGGAACCAATGGGTCTTTTACCACTATTGGTACGGGGCTTTTAAAAACAGCTTCCCTTTCCAGCAATCCCATTCCAGTTGATTTATCATGGACTATGGATGTGGAATATTACAGTACTTCGGGCAACCAAACCATCCAAAGAGGTGTATATAACAACTTGTCAATTACTGGTGTAAGAACTAGTTTCAACGTCACATTCGCTAGTTCAACAACAACAATCGGCGGAACTTTCTCTCCAACTGCCACGTTCACTTCGGGTAATTATTTATACAACAATACCAATTCCACTCTCAGTTTTTCAAGCACGGGTACACAAACCATCCCTGCCTTCAATTATAATAACCTAACCATAACCGGTGCAAGAACCAGCAATAATGTTACCCTTGCTTCATCTGGAACCATTGGCGTTGCTGGAACATTTTCTACAACAGGTCTTAGCTTTTCTGGTGGTGCGGTTATAAATGCAGGTTCCACTATCAATTTCAATGGGAATATAGCACAATCGGTAGGTGGTAGTTCGGCCTTCAATTTCAATAACCTAACCATTTCTAACACTGCGGCAACTGTTACTGCTACGGGTACTATCGGTTTAATATCAGGTGGCATATTGAATATTGCCAATGGGGCAATATTTGACTTAGCTACCAATGTAATAACCGGTGCAATTACTACGACTGGTACAGGTCTTTTAAAAACAGCATCCCTTTCCAGCAATCCCATTCCAGTTGACTTATCATGGACTATTGATGTGGAATATTATAGCACTTCGGGCAACCAAACCATTCAAAGGGGCGTGTATAACAATCTTATCATTAGCGGTACAAGAACAAATTTCAATGTAACATTCCCAAGTTTAACTACTACCATCGGCGGTACTTTCTCCCCAACCGCCACCTTCACTACAGGTAATTATTTGTACAACAATACCAATTCCACCATCAGTTTTTCAAGCACGGGTACACAAACCATCCCTGCCTTCAATTATAATAACCTCACCATAACTGGCGCAAGAACCAGCAACAATATTACCCTTGCTTCTTCCGGAATCATAGGCGTTGCTGGTACATTCTCTACATCAGGTCTTAGTTTTTCGGGCGGCTCAGTTGTAAATACGGGTTCCACATTCAATTTCAACGGGAATACTGCACAATCGGTAGGTGGTAGTGCTGCGTTTACTTTCAATAATTTGACCATTTCCAACACAGGAGCTCCTGTTTCTGCAACGGGTACTATCGGTATGGCCTCCTCTGGTGTATTGAATATTGCCAATGGGGCAATTTTTGAGTTAGCTACCAATATATTAACTGGTGCTATCACCACAACAGGAACGGGTCGCATAAAAACTGCTTCTCCTTCCAGTAATCCCATCCCTGTTGATGTAACATGGGCAATGGATGTAGAATTTTATGGAACTACCAGCAACCAAACCATCCAACGAGGTGTGTATAATAATCTCATAATTAGTGGCGCAAGAACAGGATTTACAGTCACTTTCGCTAGTGCAACAACTACGATTGGTGGTACTTTTTCCCCAACAGCCACCTTCACTACAGGGGGGTATTTATACAGCAATACCAATTCCACTATCGCTTTCAATAGCACTACTGCACAAACAATCCCTGCTTTCAATTATAATAACCTCACCATTTCAGGTGCAAGAACCAGCAACAGTATAACCCTTGCTTCATCAGGAACGATTGGAGTAGCTGGTAATTTTTCCGCCTCTGCTACTTTTTCTTCGGGTGGCTTTATAGTCACTGGTTCAACAATCAACCTTAATGGAACAATTGCCCAAAACATTCCTGCTTTTACCTTCAATAATCTTTCACTTAACAACAGTGCAGGTGCCACATTAACTGCTAATGAAACTATAAATGGTACACTCACGCTTACCAATGGTAAACTAACAGTAGGGAACAATACCCTAACCCTTGGGTCAAGCACAACTGTCAATGCTTCAAGCACCAATTACATTGTTACTAATGGCACTGGCGTATTGATTATAAATAATGTTAGTGCCGCAACTTTCCCAATTGGTACTACAACTTCTTATTTGCCTTTAAGTGTTGCAAATGCCACAAACACACCCAACATTTCAGTGTCAGTAAAAAATACGATCACCAATACTCCACCCAATTCAAATGAAGTGGTGAATGCTGAATGGTCTATTTTGTCAAGTACCAATAGTAATGCAGATGTAACCTATCAATACAATACAGCCGATAAGGCAAGTGAATTCACGGGCATTAATCCAGTGTTAGGGATTTATTCAACTACATATTCTGAGTCTGCCCTTAGTGTTACGTCCAATACCAACCCTTTTGCAGTCAAATCAGTTGGATTATCCTTGCCCACCATCACTAAAAAGCTTTACGCCATTGGAAATAACCATGCTTTTGTTTTGGTAGCTGCTTCTGCACCAACCAATGTTTCCGCCACTTTCGGCGATGCACAAGCTACGGTTGACTTTGATCCTCCGACAGATAATGGAGGCGCAATCATTACAGGCTATATCGTTACCTCCAACCCAGGCGGTATTACAGCAACAGCAACTGCTTCACCAATTACAGTTACCGGCTTGACCAATGGCACTACATATACTTTTACCGTAGTAGCAGTTAATTGTCAAGGCCCAGGCACTTCAAGTGCAGCCTCCAATTCAGTAACCCCAATCACCATTCCTGCTGCACCAACAAGCGTTTCGGCAGTGGCGGGCAATGCACAAGCTACAATCAGTTTTTCAGCACCATCCAGCAATGGAGGTTCTAGCATTACTGGATATACAGTAACCTCTAGCCCAAGCGGAATTACTGCAACAGGCTCAAGTTCACCAATCACAGTTACAGGCTTGACCAATGGAACTGCTTACACCTTTACGGTTGTTGCTACTAACTCCGCTGGAAACAGCATTGCTAGCAATCCAAGCAACGCAGTAACCCCATCCGCTACTACCATTTGGAACGGTTTCGTTTGGAGCAACGGCACACCTAATAGTAGTACAGACGGTATTATTAATGGCAACCTAACTACTGCAAGTGCATACACTTTCAAAAACCTAACCGTCAATAGTGGCTTAAAATACACAAGTAATGCAGCAGTAACTGTTGTTGGGGCAACTTTTGTAAATAATGGAACAATCGATGGTTCAGGTACTATTTCTTTGGCTGGTACTACCGCTCAAACCATTTCAGGAACAGGTACTGTTAATAACATCACGATTAATAATGCTGCTGGTGCATCTGTTTCAAGTGGTAGCAATAAACTGAATATTATAGGTATACTCACCCTCCAAGCAGGCACTTTCACTACCAATGGAAATGTGGTAATGAAATCCAACAGCATAGCAAACAGCGCAACCCTAGCCAAGGTAGGCATTGATGGTAATAGCGGAACAATCAGTGGAACGGTGCAAGTGGAACGTTTTATCCCCAAAGGCTATCGTGCTTGGAGGGATATGGCATCTAGTGTATTCAATGCAGGAAGCATTTATAACAATTGGCAAGAAGCGGGCAGCTATGCCAATAATGGGTACGGTTTATTTATTACTGGTACCACGGCGGCTACAAATGCTCATGGGGTAGATGTAGCTACGGGATTAGACCAAACAGTTAACAGTTTAAAATCGGCTTATACTTTTACAGGCGGTAGCTGGAATGCGGTTACAAATACCAAAACCACCAATCTCAACCCGTTCTTAGGCTACCGCTTATTAGTACGTGGCGATAGAAGCTTTAATCTATACACAACCCCAATTTCTACTGTTGGTACAACGGGTTGGTTGTTGATGAATACGGCTACTACGCTCAGAGCAAAGGGTAATTTGATTACAGGCAATGTGGTCTTCAGTACATCAGGCATCACCAATGGTGTAGCAGGGGCTACCTATAATAGTGCTTCATTTGGGTTGAATAGCAGTGCCGCTACTGGTTTTAGTTCGGTAGCCAACCCTTACGTAGCCCCCATAGATTGGAAAAACATTTGGGATAACAACCGTGCGGTAAACCTAACTGCTAACTACTATTATCTCGATCCAACACTTGGGTCAACAGGCGCTTATGTATCCTATAATGCCGTTTCAGATGTAACCAGCAATGGTGCTATAGGTAGTCGTCGTTACATCCAAGCAGGACAGGCATTCTTTGTGGAAAACAACAATAGCACTGCACCCAGCTTGACAATTACAGAGGGCGACAAAGCAAATGGTTCTACCAAAACAACTGTGTTTGGTAACGCCAATCGAAGCCTTTTAACTATTGGCCTAATGAAATCAACAGGAAATGGGTGGAAACAAATGGATGGAGCAATAGTAGTATTTGACCCTGCCTTTAGCAATCGTATTGGTAAGGAAGACGCCAAAAAAATGGCGAACCAATATGAAAACCTAGCAATCCTCCACGATGGGCAATTATTAAGTATTGAAGGTCGTAAACCCGCAACTGAAGAGGAAATTTTACCATTAAGTCTAAGCCAGTTGGCAACTAGCGAGTACCAATTAACGATAGATGCTTCTGCCTACAAGGTAGAGAACCAACAGATGTACTTGATAGATGCTTTAAACAAGCGTGAGACATTGTTGAACGCATATATTAACAATATCGGCTTTAATGTAACGGCCAATAACCCAGCTACTTATACCAATAGATTCAGTGTTGTATTTAAAGCAGCATCTAAAGCAACCACCCCCACAACAGCGATAGCGGCCACTAACATAAATATTTACCCCAACCCATTGGTAGGCAAAACCCTAACAATCCGTCTGGGTAGTGAAGCAGCAGTGGGCAAATACGAAGTAAGAGTGTACAACAGCTTAGGCCAACAAGTACATAGCGGTGTTTACAACTATGCAGGATCAATAATTAGTTGTAAACTATCTAAAGCACTGGCTAAAGGCGGTTATCATTTAACGATTCAAACTGAAGGGAAAGTTATTGGGGAGTCGCAGTTAGTAGTAGAATAAACTTTTTGAATGCTTGGTTCTTAATGATAATCAATCATTAAGAACAAGCATTATCGTCAGTCTGATTCCACCAAAAAGAATAGGAAATGAAATTTCACAAATAGCTAGCTTAATTAGTTTTAGCATGAAAAAAATAAAAAAAAGCTACGCCCATCTTAGTTGATTAAAGCAAAGCGTACGAGCGGCAAGTTCGCACAAGCAAGGGAAAAATATTTCGATTAACTGACTAATGAATCATTACAGTTCCTAATTTGGAGTAGGGTAGGGGTTGAGGCTATTCTATTAATGAAAAAACTACCTCTTTAGCGTATTTTGAGAAACAAAAAAAGCGTTGGTAAAATACCAAAATGGCTTTTACCAACGCTTACTATAAAAAATATAATTACGGTGTATTGTTTATTTCCCTGTGCTAGGGTCGCCAGCATCACCCTTTTTTATTTTCCGTGGTTTACGATCTTTCTTTCTTTTTAAACCCAATTGAACCAATTCAATACCTTCTAAACCAAAAATTGATGCCGCGCTAGTGGTTACAATTTCATTGTCGTTTAAAATGTCTTTTTTTAAATCGTCCAATTTTTTTGACAAAGAGTCTGCAGTGGATAACGCAAGATTGTACGAATCGAGGTAGCCCTCGTACAAAGTTTGTTTAGCACCTAAAGAAGCCGTTGTAACTGGAGTTGCAACCCCGTACACTACAGGTTTTCCCTTTTCGGTGTCAATAGATTTCATCACATCAATACGGTTAAATACTTTGACAACAGGTTTTGGTGTTGCCTTTTTTTTGAAAGCCATAAAATTTGTTTTTAAATTTTTAAACAATAAATTACCATAATGCAATTCTACAAAGATTTTTTTAAACCTTTAGTTGAAAAATAAAAAAGGCTAATCATTAAAGTGTGTTTTGATAATAATTTAACAATTAAAGCGATGCTGTAGTTCATTTTAATAGTTCTGTGGAATAATTTTTAGCGTTGTTACGTTGTTATGAAGCATAACTGGATTGTTATAAAGCATAACCAAGTTATTATGAAGCATAACTAGGTTATTATGAAGCATAACTAGGTTGTTATGAAGCATAACTAGGTTGCTATGAAGCATAACTAGGTTGTTATGAAGCATAACTAGGTTGTTATGAAGCATAACTAGGTTGTTATGAAGCATAACTAGGTTGTTTTGAAGCATAACTAGGTTGTTTTGGAATTTAACTAACAAAAAGTGGAAGTAAGAATAGCAATGAATTGACTATAGTTTGTTACTTTATTTTCAAGCTATAGACATTTGAAAGACAGTATTATTATTACCAATTTTTAATCTTAAAATTATACTGAGACTACTTTAAAGTAAGGAAGAAAGTGCCAAGGATAAATTGATGCAAAAAAAGGAGAAAAAGAATCAAATAAAAACCAACTGTAGGTAAAAAACGATAACAATCTATATGTAATGTACGTAGTTTACCCTCCTAAATATAAAAACCAACAAAAAAGTCGATTTGAATATCTTTCCCTTATTTTCGCTTGCGAAGGGCATAGGTAATGGTAATAATGGACTTTTTAAAAATAGAAATAAAGGCTAAACCTAAGTATATTAACGAGTTATACGTCACTTTAAATAATCGAAACTAAGATAAAATTAAAATGAAAGAAAACATCGTAAGTTTACTTTTAAATAAATCGTCACTTGAATTTCTGCCACGACTTACAGAATATTTAGGCGGACCGAAAATCTACATAAAAAGAGATGATGAAGGAGGCAGAAGTGGAGGAGGAAATAAACTCAGAAAATATGAACGAATAATTGGTGATGCAATTGCAAATAGTTGCGACACATTAATTATTGCTGGACATTTTCAATCAAATGCGGCAAGAGAATTAGTTGGTTCAGCTTGCCAACTAGGACTAAAATCTGTTGTAGTTTGTAAAGAACTTATTCCAAATCAGAATGGCACTTTTTTACAAAATGGCAATGCACTTTTAATGAATTTAAT
>JAIXOJ010000012.1 GCA_027486835.1 Chitinophagaceae bacterium | reverse complement strand
GGCTATTTCTGTACCTGCTTTCAACTCGGTATAGCTGCCCGTTTTGGCATCTTTTAAGTAAGCAGGAAGGCTATTATTGTACTCGCCTACTTTCAAGAGATACACACCTGCAACTGGCGTACTGATATTCAAGGCCAATTCATCACCTGCTTTGAAGTCTGCAAGGGCTTCGATAGCTGCTTGTTTGCCTTCATGAACGAATGACAAACTTGCATTGGTAGCTTCTGCTGGCATTGGGGGTTTCACCGATGCAACTGGTGTAGTAATACCCGCTTTGGTGTAAGCTACCACTTCGTCAGTTTCCGCTAAGTTGGCTGGGTTTACAATTTGCAAACGCAACTGTTTAAGCTGTGCACTACCGAAGAAAGTAGGATTCACATCTGAAGTGCGAATGCTGTTGTTGAACGTTAGGTTGGTGGATTGATTCACCAATACAAAGAAAGCTTGGCTAGAAGCAATCACATTGCCAACGCCGTTAGTACCAACCGTTCCGTTATAAGTCTGCCATTGACCGTTTACGCCCTTGGTTGCTTTCCAGATGTAGCAAGCTTGATCGCCCCAAACGCCTGGGTTTAAGCTGCGCAATGCACTCCAACTGATGGGTGATGGGTAAGGATTACCGATTAAATTCCAGCCTTTAGTGGTAGCGTTGATGCCAGCAAAAGTTACGGGTACGGTTACTGTACCGCTTGTTGCATTTCCTGTGCTAACTATTGTAGTTGGTACTTTAACAAACCAAGCAGATAAACCTTTGCCGTTTGCAATAACCGCATCGCTATTCGTATAGTTGTAATAGCCAGAATCTAAGAGAGCCTTGGTATTGGCTGATTCACGGTATTCCTGCAAAGTGGCTGGTGTAAAGCCTTTTGTGCCTGAACGTAAACCGTCTTTACCTACGATGTTGAAATATTTGCCCCAAGTAGCCACTGTATTGTTGCTCACTGGGCTACTGAGGTGGTGGTAGCCTGCGCTGCCCCCTACATAACGTTCCATATTGATGTTACCGCTAATTGAACCGCCATTTTCTTGTATCAAAGCCGTTTTGGTGGCGCTAGATTTCAAAGTCAATTTGGCATTGGTCGTAAACGCACCTGATTCCAACGATAAGATACCCGTAACTTCTACTTTATCGGCTTCTGTGTTGCCGATGGTGTAGTTGCCCGCAATTTTTAGGTTGTTAAACACGCTGCTTCCGCTTATGGTGCCTGTAGTTCCGTTTAAAACTATGTTTCCAGAGCCGATGCTCGGGGTGCCGTTGTTGGTGAAACTACCCGATACGTTTAGTTTGCCAGAAACCGTAAGGGTAGCGCCAGCCTGAATGGTTACGCTTTTTGCCGAAACAGAACCAATAACAATGGGATAAACTGACAAGCCAGAAGCAATTTGCAAATCAACACTGCTGCTTAAAGCACAGCCGTCAATGTTAGCGGCATTTGCAAGGTCGTTGCTTGAATTGCCTGTCCAAATAGCCATTGTGGTGGTGGTTATGGTTGCTTTGCCATTCATGGTGTCTTGACAACCACCTACCGCAGATTTTGCCAAAACTCTATAAGAAGTAGCCGCAGTATAATTACCAAAATTGATGGCACTACCTGTACCCGCTACAGGCAAATTCAAGGTAGCCCATTGATTGGGATTTTTAGGACTTGGAATGAGCAATTGATAATTAACCCCTACCTCAGAAGAAGATAAACCAACGGCCAATCCACTGCCACCGGCACAATACACGCCGCCGCCAGTAACGCTGAATTTGGTAGGCGTTGCACACACAGGAATTTCCACAACCACTATTTTATTACTTTCTGCCGTGGTGGTGGTTACACACGCTGCGTTGCTGGTGATTACACATTTGATGGTGTCCTCATCTTCTACAGAAGCATTTTGTAAAATGGAATCCGTATCACTCAATTTAAGCGCATTCTTATACCATGCGTAAGTAATGCCAGGGCCCCCATTAGTAGGTACTGCTGTAAATATCACATTCGTTCCAACTGCAATTGGCATTGTAGGATTTGAAGTGATGGTAACGGAAGGGGTTACAGAATTGTTGACAGTCAATACCAAAGTAGCTGTGCTATCGCATCCACCTGCGTTTACCAAAGTTTTGGTGTAAGTACCGCTTGTTGAGTAAGTAGTACCGTTCCAAACATAGCTGCCGCAATTGGAAATGGTGGTAGTGCTTGTTGTGGGTGTGCAAGGATTTGTTACTGCCATGGTAATGCTACTACTTGTGGCTGTTGTAGGAGAAGCACAAGGGTTATTACTAGTTAATGAACAAATAATAACATCATTATTAGCTAAAGCAGCATCGGAGTAAGTAACACTATTAGTGCCCACATTATTGCCGTTCTTTTTCCATTGGTAAGCAGGTGTTGTACCGCCATTGGTAGGGGTAGCTGTAAACGTTACAGATGTGCCTGTTGTAATGCTATTGCCAGGATTGGCTGCAATTGATACTGAGGGGGTAACTGTTGGTGGTAATAAACTACCACAACCACCACTAAGCGTGATTGTTCCTGAAGCACACCCCTGTATATCTGTCCAACCCGTAGAACAAGGCAAATTGGTAATTGATCCTGTTGAGTTTGTTGACCAAGTTTCACCACCCCCTATAATTTCCCATCTTGAATTTGTACTCGACCATACTATTTCAAAATTAAATGCAGATTTCCATGATGGGGCACCATTAACAGTACCATTGGGAGAATAGGTACCGCCAGGACCAAAACAACCAAAACCCGAAACAGTAATATCACTTGGTGTATATGTGCAAGCAACATCATTATCTGTTATCTCAATGTTTTGTGTAGTGGTGCCTCCTAAGGTTATGCCCGATGAAGGATTACTAATGGTTAGTGTGGCAGTTTCTTTTCCTTCAACAAGGGCATCGTCCACTATGGTAAATGTAGCTGTACCCATTGTTTGACCATTAGGGATTGTAATGGTTGTATTACTGAGCGTATAATCTCCCACAGTGATATTTGTTCCTGTTACTGCAAGACTTAGTGTTTGTGCACCACTAACAGCGGCTGAAGCCGTAGCTGTTACAGTAACAACAGTTGTTCCTACTTCTGTACCTGTTGTAGTGCTTACAGATAGGTTGACTGAGGGATTAGACGAGCAAGTTGTTCCTATGTTATTTTGGGTTCCACTACCACTCAAAGCATCAATAGTACAAGCTATAGTTTCAAAACAATTTGTAATTGGTACATTAACCCAAGTACCCGTTCCTAATGATGGTGGATTAGGTGCGGAAGCAAACGTATTATAATAAACTAAATAATCATGTACACCACAGCCTAATTCAGCTGTTAATATGACCTCCCAACGATTATTTGGTGAAGACCATTGTATAGTCAATGTGTTACCACCATTTGCAACAATTCCTGAATAGGTATTACGGGATGGACAACCAGATGCAGAAACATAAGATAGTGTAGTTCCTGGTGCTACATCAAAACAATTTCCATCTATAAACGTGATTGTGCCCGATTGCCCAAAAGTGGCAAAGGAATAAAGATAAAAAATAAAAAGTAAGAGGGCGTTACGCATAATAGTTTTATTTATGATTATAAAAAAGTTCGCCAACAAAAGGGGAATTTATTTAGGTGGCAAAAAAGATTAATGGTTGATTAAATTGCATTAAGTGATAGGTTAAAAGTTATGGAAATGATCGGTGGCTATGAAGTATCGATAATCATAATGGTTGATTTGGTTTGGTTTGGTTTGATAAATAATGATAAATAACTCAAATTGTGTACATGAGGCTACAACGGCTTACAGCTTTTAAACAATCAAGGTTGGGCTAAGCAGTTTCAAGTGCATTTAAAAAAAGGAGTACACCTATATAGAGGTACGAGTGATGTAAAAAGGGACTTTGACATACTCTTTGCGATGAAGTAAGGCTCAATAAACAAAGCAACTATTTGTAATTTTTTGGTGCTGCAAATATGTAGTAAAATAATTAAAAACATTAGGGTCATTCTGGACAATCTTGTAGGCCATTTGGGACATTTTTGCTAACAGGCTATGGTTTTTAAGGAAAAGAGGGAGGGTGGGGGTGATAAAAAATGAGTCAGCGTGGCAAGTTTGGCCAGTGCTGGGGGGAAAGTGAGTGAAGCGCAACTCGCCTAAAAAGATACTTGGGATTTCATCCCTTTACCTATTGGAACTGGGAGGGGGGATTGGGTTTGTAGGTGATGTTGCTTTTTTTGAGGTGTCGCAAATCAAATGATTTGTCGAAGAAGTGGCGTTTTTGGGAGATTTCGTTAAGGAAGGATGCTCACTTAAAGCACTACAAAATGGTTGCAGCAAAAAAAAGGCTGTTACCTGTCTAGGGGTAACAGCCTTTAGTTGGGAAAAACATATAAGGTTTCAAAAATAAGGTTGGGCTATTAAGGCACAATCACTTTCGCCACTGTTTCACAAGCAATCTTCACCACATAAGTTGCATTATTTGATGCACTTACGGGGATGCTTAGGCGAGTTCCGTTCATCGTAGCTGTAGCTATTTGCTGGCCAAGGGTGTTATACACTACCACTTTGGCATTGCTCACTGCAACTGCGTTGGTTACTTGGATAGTTTTTTTAGCTGTAAACACTTTGTAGGCGTTGTTGGCTGCCACGGCTGCGGCGGGGCGACCAAACACTACACTGTAGCGCGTGTTGCTAGTAGTTGCTTCTGTAGCAATCGCTATTTCAGCACCTGCTTTCAACTCGGTATAGTTACCCGTTTTGGCATCTTTCAAGTAAGCAGGTAAATTGTTGTTGTACTCGCCTACTTTCAAGAGATACACACCTGCAACTGGCGTACTAACATTCAAGGCCAACTCATCACCTGCTTTGAAATCAGCTAATGCTTCGATAGCTGCTTGCTTGCCTTCATGTACGAATGACAAACTTGCATTGGTAGCTTCTGCTGGCATTGGAGGTTTTACTGATGCAACTGGTGTAGCAATTCCCGCTTTGGTGTAGGCCACCACTTCGTCAGTTTCCGCTAAGTTGGCTGGGTTTACGATTTGTAAACGCAACTGTTTAAGCTGTCCAGTACTGAAGAAAGTAGGGTTCAAATCAGCAGTGCGGATGCTGTTGTTGAACGTAATGTTGGTGGATTGGTTGACCAATACAAAAAACCCTTGGGTAGAAGCAATCACATTGCCCACACCGTTAGTACCTACCGTACCGTTATAAGTCTGCCATTGACCGTTTACTCCGCTGGTAGCTTTCCAGATGTAGCAAGCTTGATCGCCCCAAACGCCTGGGTTGAGGCTGCGCAATGCACTCCAACTAATGGGTGATGGATAAGGGTTGCCAATCAAATTCCAACCCTTGGTAGTGGCGTTGGTTGCAGCAAAAGTTACGGATACGTTGATGTTGCCATTGGCTGGTGTACCAGTACTTACCAAAGTGGCTGGAACTCTGGCCAACCAAGCCGTTAAGCCTTTACCACTCGTGGTAATAGCCGATGGATTGGTGAAATGGTAGAACCCAGAATCTAAAATAGATTTCTTGTTTGAACTTTCTCGATACTCTTGTAGGGTGGCTATTTTGCTACCTGCTGCGCTGGTTGCGATGTTGTTTACACCCACAATGGAGAAATATTTACCCCAATTGCCCACAGTATTGTTGGTTACTGGGCTGCTGATGTGGTGGTAACCATTTGCGCCGCCAATGTATCTTTCCATGTTTATTTTACCGCTTAGTGTACCGCCACCCTCTTGAATCAATGCCGTTTTGCTGGCAGTCGATTTCAAGGTCACTTTGCCGTTGGTAGTTAAAGTACCGCTGGTTTTTTTCAAGATGCCCGTAACCGCAATGCTATCTACCAATAAGTTATCTGCTGCTAAAGGCCCTACGGAGTAATTGCCCGCTACCTCTAAGTTGTTGAACAGGGTGTAACCGCTCAAGGTTGCCGCTGTGCTGCTTTGCAATACTACGGTGCCATTGCCGGAGAGGGCAGGCACTCCGTTGTTTACCCAATTTCCCGATACGTTCAGTGTACCGCTAACAGTGAGCGAAGCCCCGATGCCGATGGTCAGGTTTTTCACATTGGCCGTGCTGTTAACCACTGGTTTGCGAACGTTATTGGCAATGATGGCATCTGTAGATGCTGTAGGTACTACACCTGCACTCCAGTTGCTGGCATTGTTCCAATCGGTGGAGGTAACGCCTGTCCAAGTGTTGGTGCAAGGCGTAATGGTCAATTCCAAAGTTGCCGTGCTGTCACATCCTGCTGCATTGGTCAAGCCTGTTTTGGTGTAAGTACCGCTGGTGCTGTAAGTAGTACCATACCAAGTATAGCTACCACAAGCTGAAGCTGAAAGTGTTGCTGTAGATGGTTGAATTACACTAAATGTAAAACTGGCACTATCAACACAACCAAATGAATTGGTTAAGACCACCTTAGCTGTACCTCCACTACTAAAGGTATTGTCCAAACTGGTTGGAGTAGAACCTCCATTCCAGTTATACTTGTTTTTTCCAAAGGAAAACACTTCCAACGTTGTTGCACCACACTGAGTATTGATGACACTAATTGTAGGGTTGGGCAATTGATTGAGCGTCAAAAACAAAGTAGTTAAGCTATCGCAACCAGCAGCATTGGTAGTATCAAAAGTATAATTTTGAAGCGTAGGGAAAGGGTTGGTATTGGTATAAGTTTTTCCATGCCAAGTGTAGCTTCCACAAGCGGTAACAAAGATCCTAGCTGTTGTGGGCGAACAAGCTTCATTTACCGTAATATTTACAACTGAAGTAGCACTACCACTACCATTACTTGCAGTAACCGTGTAATCAGTTGCAGCATTTGCCACTGTTGGTGTTCCACTTATTACACCAGTGTTGGTGTTAAAGTCTAAACCAGTTGGTAATGCAGGTATAATGCTATAACTACTAACCACACCCCCATCAGCAGAAACTTTGAGTATATCGCCCCAATTAGCCACATATATGTTACCAGCAGCATCTACTGTAATGCCAGTAAGGTGATAGAATCCTGGATAACTAATGTCACTTGAAACACCACTTGGAGTAATTTTAGTTACGACCGGCTTATCTTTTCTTGTTATATATACATTATCTCCTGCATCTATTGCTAAACCAGTGATAGACGCAAAATTTAGTTTACATAAAGTGTCCAATTTATTGCTATTAGCCAGATTCATCTTGATCACAAAATCTGAACCACCATTGCCATCAACAACAAAGAAATTACCAACCACATCTGTAGTTACAAATTGAGGACTGGAGAAAGTTGTGATAGATGAGGTTGTGCTACCATCAGGTGCCACTATATGAATTGCACTATTCAACGCATCAGCAACAATTAGACTTCCATCCGAATCGTAGTTTTCAATATTTATTGCATTCGGCGTAGCATATCCAGAACCTATAGGAGTTATGAAACCATCTGTAGCAATCTTACTAACACTGCCAAAGCTTGTTACATACACATTACCAGAAGTATCTACTGCTACACATCGAGGATTATCGAACCCTGTGGCAATGGTAGAAACCGTACCATCAGGTGCAATCTTGTTCACCTGATTATTTTGTGCATCCGCCACAAATACATTTCCTATTGCATCAACAGCCATACCTTGTGGATTACCGAAACCTGTGGCAATTGATGTTAAAGTACCTGTAGCTACTGGTGAAGGACTTAATGTAGCAATAGGTTTACCAACTGTGAAGGTATCAGGCGTATTGTAACCGAAACTAGCAGGAGCAAAATGATTAATCTGTAAAATCAACTGTGTTGTACTGTCACAACCACCTGCATTTAAGGTATCAAAGTAATATGCATTTGATTCCGTATAGGTAGTACCATGCCAAGTAAAGCTATCAATAGCTACTTGATAGATTGTAATATAATTTGGTTGGTTTACCACCACCACTTGAGTAGCACTATCCTTACAGCCTGTGGCATTGCTAACCTTCACTTGATATGTACCACTAGTAGAGATAGTAATATCTGGAGTTGTTGTTCCGTCACTCCATGTGTAGGTGTCGCCACCACTTGCAGTAAGGATTACACTTTCACAGCCCTTAGCATTACCTGAAATGGCTGCATTTACCAATTTAGAGGAAGTACCAGTAGCTGTACCTCCAGAAATTGAAAAAGTTTCGTAATCGCCAAATTGATAAATCCAACCATCAGTAGGAAGACTAGCAGATTGTGTATTGTTAACCGCCGAAGTAGTATATAATGGATGACCTCCCACATCGTAAATACTCCAAAAGCCATTGTTAACATAAGGATCATAGGCAATTATATGTACATTATCAGAAGAAACCCAAGAATTTCTTCCTTCTACAAGTCCGTTATATACATAAGTTCCTGAAATAATACTATTACCTAGAATAGTTACATTATTATATATTGGGGTACTACAACTTTGAACAGTCAAAACTGCTGACACACTACCACTTGCATAAGCTCCATTAGCTGCTTGTGTAGCCGTAATGGTTGCAGTACCGCCCCCTACAATAGTTACTGTATTGCCGCTAACAGTTGCTACCGTTGTATCGCTACTTGTATAGGTAAATGAACCTGCACTGTTAGATTTAGGGTCTGTTAAAATGAAAGGAGCAGCTTGTGAATTTACTGTAGGCAATGAAAGAGCGTCAATAGAAGGTGCGATTGCTATTGAGTAATAACCCACTTGATTGGCTTCCAAAGCTTGTCTGATTGTATCAGGAAATATGGTATTCAACGTTATATATTCACTCATCCAACCGTTTAATTGGGTAGCATGATCATTTCTTGTACCTATAAATAGTGGTGCACCTGCATCTCCATAACCTGAAGCACCGCCTGTACCATTGGCAACACCATTAATATAGGCTGCTGCCATAGAACTATTTGCCGTAAAAGTCCATTGTGCGAAACCTGTTGCTGCGGTTTGACCTGAAGTAAGACCATAAGAAAGTAAACCTTCGTAGGTACCGCCATTGCTACTTCCATTATCAACATACGCTGTTGAACCCCAATTGTCCCATGGACCCGGAATGTTAGAATCAGTAGGACCAGTCTTTCCACCAAAATCCTGACTTCCTGCATCGCTACTTACGCCTGCTACAATAGCCAAGGTAAAGGCATCAGGATAACCAGTATAGCTTTGAGTGGCAAGATATTGATTATTTGTAAAAATAAGCGTAGGTATATTGTTTTTTCTATTAACTACTCCGGCCGTAACAATTTGTGGTTGTTCGTAAGTGTTTGCTTGTGTAGCATTTCTGCCATTACCACTTTGGTCGTACCAGATAGATACAAAACCATCGTTTGTGCCCACAAAGCTTTTAAGAGCGGCTGTGTCCAAATCTCCATTACTCGTAAAGCCTATGTCTTTCTTGGATTCATCGCTACTTCTACGTACTTGAATGGCAGCGTTTGTATAGTTGCTGCTCAATTTTCGTAAAGAGAAAGATGCAGGGGAAGAATAGCTAGTACCAATACCAGCATTATCAAGAATAATAATCGGTGTTACCGACAACTTCAAGGTTGTCAAACTATCACAACCTACTGCATTGATGGTATCGAAGGTATATGTACCACTTTGGGTGTAAGTTGTACCATGCCAAGAGTAACTACCTACTGCTACTTGAGTAATGGTATCCTTAGTGGGTTGTTTTACAGTCACAACTTTAGAAGCTGTACCCGTACAGCCATTTGCTGCTATGGCACTCACCGTGTAAGTACCACTTTTGGTGAAGGTATTTGAACTTGAAAGACTATCCGAACCACCACTCCAAATGTACTTTGAACCACCACTTGCTATAAGGCTGACGCTGTTGCAAGATGTTGGTGTGCCAGTAATAGATGCAATTACCGATGGTGTACTATAAACAAAAGTTGAGTTGTCAACTGCACCTGAAAGTGTACAATAAAACCAACCTGAAGAAGGTAAAGTCTTTGGATTAAAGGCATTATCGTTGAATCTTCTGTAATATGAACCATCACCTCTCCAATATGTAAGTGCCCAAGATTTGGATTTTGACTCATAAGCTATAATAGATTTAGCTTTACCATTAGCACTGAGCATAAGTGTCCAAGATTGATAACCCGAAACTAATCCACTAGGAGTATATGTTCCATTTGCAGGTATTTGCTTTCCAGTAAAACCAGAAACAACAACATTACCTGGAGTTCCATTAAAACAATTAACCACAGATAATACCGCAGAGACACTATTGCTTGAATAAATACCACTTGCGGCTTGTGTAGCCGTAATAGTTGATGTTCCTTCTCCAATGATGGTAACAGTTTTACCACTAATAGTGGCAACAGAAGTGTTACTACTTGTATAGGTAAATGACCCAGGACTTTGTGAATTTGGATCTTTTAAGACAAACGGAGCAGATTGTGTATTTACTTGTGGTAAATTAAGCGGACCAAGATGTGTTATGGTCACCAACTGACTTGCAATAGCCGTACAACCATTAGTACCAATTGCACGAACAGTATAAGTACCACTTGTATTAAAAGTGTTTGTAGCAGAAAGACTATCTAAACCGCCACTCCATATATAGCTATTACCGCCACTTGCAGAAAGAGATACAATTGATGAATCAATAGCATTACCACTTATACTAACAGTTGGGGTAGGTGTTACCAAACTACCAACCCCACCTGTTAGGGTAAAGCTAGAATCACAGCCCACACTTGGCCCTCTAACCCATCCTGTTGATGGTAAAAATGTACGTGAACCAGTAGAGTTAGTAAAATACTTAGTAGCCCCTAATTCTATGATGCTACAAACCCATTTACCGAGTTCCCAACCTAAACGATAGTGGCGTTTAACATCATCCAGCCCTTGCCAAATTGGTGCACCATCATAAAGCGCTCCATTTCCATAGGGCTTTAGAATAATTGAATTCTTAAAGAAATCACATTTTGTTACGATAGCAATGTCAGAAGTTTTAAAAGTTGTACAAACACTCTCCGTAATACTATTGCTAGTAAGCGTAACAACACCACATGAATTGCTAGAAGTTACTACAACTTTAATGGAATCGTTATTTACCAAAGATGTATCAGTATAAGAAGAACTGTTGGTTCCTACATTAATACCATTCTTTTTCCATTGGTAACTAGCAGTACCCTGTATATTTTTTGTTGTAGCAGTAAATGTTACGCTTGTGCCACTATAAATAAATTGATTACTAGAGGTGATAACAATGCTAGGTGAACCCACATTTCCACAATTAGTTATCGTCAATACGGCTGTTACAGTTCCACTTGTATAACTACCATTAGCAGCTTGCGTAGCAGTAATAGTCGAAGTTCCTGCACCTATAATAGTTACAGTGGTACCACTAATGGTTGCAACGGCTGTATTGCTACTAGTATAAGTAAATGTACCCGCACTATTTGAGGTTGGTGCAGTAAGGGTAAAAGGTGCTGATTGTGTAGTGACCGTAGGCAAAGAAAGTGTACCAATGGTTGGGTTGGTTACACTTGCTAATACTGAAGCTGTGATTTCGTTGCTTTGCACTGTCTTGTTATTTGAACAAGTGGTGGTGTTGGTGATTAACACACTGATTATATCACCATTAGCAGGTGAGTAAGTATAAGTTAATGCAGTAGCACCACTAATGTTACTTCCGTTTTTTAGCCATTGGTAGGTAGGGGCAGTGCCCCCATTGGTTGGAGTAGCCGTGAAGGTTACACTATTTCCTGCTGTTATAGGGAAGGTTGAGTTTGCTACAATACTAATGGTTGGGGTAACATTCGGAGTTACTGTCATAGGTATAGTATTGCTAGTGGCAGTTGCAGTAGTTTGGCAGGTGTTATTTGCCGTTAATTCGCAGCTTACCACATCTCCATCATTAAAATTTGAGCTAGTATAAGTAGTAGCAGCACTGTTTTGTACGCTAATGCCATTTACTTTAAAGTTATAGGTTGGTGCAGTACCTCCATATACTTTATTAGTAGCAAAAGTTACACTTGTGCCACCACATATAATGTTGCCAGGAGTTGGGTACATGCTTACCTGTGGCGTAACTGAAGGGCCCAATATGGTTACCACTTGACTAGCACTGTCTTTACAACCAATTGCATTGCTCACCACTACTTTGTAAGTGTTAGTGCCAGGTTTGGTAAAGTCATTTGTTGCTGATGTGGTGCCGTTGTTTCCTCCATTCCAACTATAGCTTGTACCACCACTTGCAGTGAGGGTAACTATATCGCAGGCTGTGGCTGTGCCAGAAATGGAAGCGGTAACTAAATTTCCTAAACTACCCACACCTCCAGTGAAGAGTGTTGGTGCTGAACATCCAGCAATTGGCGTTGCAGTCCATCCCGTAGAGGGGAAGAAAGTAGCTGAACCAGTTGTATTTTGGAAGTAAACAGTACCTGAAAAACTATAAACCCATTTTGAACCATCCCAATAGATAGAAAGCGCACCTTGTGATCCCCAAGATTGAACTCCATTTTTAAGACCAGTAGGAAAATAAGTAAGATTAGCCCAGCTACATCCAGCTCCAGTGGCAACTATACTAGTTGGTACATAACTACAACTCTGTACTGTCAACAAAGACGTTACAGTTCCACTAGTATAATTTCCATTAGCAGCTTGTGTAGCCGTAATAGTTGCAGTACCTACTCCAACAATAGACACTGTGTTACCAGTGATTGTTGCAACAGATGTATTGCTAACAGTATAAGTAAAAGCACCTGCACTGTTTGAAGTTGGATCTGAAAGTGTGAATGGAGCAGATTGGTTGCTAACTGCTGGCAAAGAAAGCGTGCCGAAAGTAGGTGCAATAGCATTCACCGTTTCAGTAAGCGTATTGCTTACAACAGTAGCAACTGTTTGGCAGCTATTGTTCGCTGTCATTTCTACACTTATCAAATCGCCATTGGCAGGTGAATAGGTATAGGTTGAAGATGTTGCACCAACAATATAAAAGCCCGATTTAATCCACTTATAAGTTGGGGTTGTACCGCCATTGGTTGGAGAAGCCGTAAAGGTTACACTTGTGCCAGTATTGATAGCTCCTGATTGCGAAGCCACAATGGATACGCTTGGTGTGACCTGAGGTGAGATTGTTACTACCTTAGAAGTAGTAGCAGTACAACCATTGGCTGCAATGGCACGAACCATATAAGTACCACTATTGGTAAAAGTGTTGAGGGCTGCAAGGCTGTCTGAGCCACCGTTCCATATATAACTAGAGCCACCACTAGCTGTTAATGACACAGTTCCACATGCTGTGGCTGTGCCACTGATAATTGCAGTAGGAAGTGCTGTGGTAAGGCTACCTACACTACCAGAAAGGATAAGGCTACCCGAACAATTGCCTCCTCCATTGTAAATCCATCCTGTAGAAGGCAGGTTGGTTATAGAACCATTGGTATTATAATACCCAACGGAATACCCCGATTGTGCATATAACCACTTAGTCCCATCCCAATATAAATTGAATGTAAAACTTCCTGTGTAAGTCCATTTTGGAGCACCGTTCAATGTGCCATTTGGTGCAAGTGTCTGTCCACTAAAAGCGGAACAAGAGCTTCCACTTGTGGTAATGTTAGAAGGGGTATAAACAGGGCATACACTTTCTACAATGCTGTTGCTGGTAGCAGTTGCCAAAGCACAAGGATTACTGCTAGTGACTACAACTGAAATAGCATCGTTATTTGCTAAAGCACCGTCGGTATAAGTAGCACTATTGCTGCCAACATTGGTACCATTCTTTTTCCATTGGTAGCTAGGCGTTCCTTGCACATTGGCGGCATTAGCCGTAAAGGTTACACTAGTACCCGCACTGATGAATTGATTGCTAGTAACAATGCTTACCGATGGGGTGAAAGGCGTACCGGTAGTAACAGATGCTACGGTTACTGCACTTGTAGCAGTAGCTGGAACAGCACAAGTAGTAGTATTTGTTAGTAGTACGCTGATAGAGTCGTTGTTTGTTGGGGTATAAGTATAGGTAGTAGCAGTTGCACCACTGATGGCTGTGCTACCATTAAACCATTGATAGGTTGGAGCAGTACCTCCATTGGTAGGCGTGGCTGTATAGGTAACAGCAGTACCTGAGCAGATAGCTCCGGCAGGAACGGCTGCAATAGTTACACTTGGTCCAAAGCCACCATTGGCTGCCACCCAGTTGCTGGTGCTGCCCGATAAAGCAAAGTTGGTAAGTGTTCCATTATAGCCATTTCCTGTAACATCAATTGCTGTAGTGATAGCTGCATTGCTGCCACTTGCCGTTCCTTGGTTTAAAGGATAATATGCTAACAAACCAGTTTGAGGCAAGGAAAGCGGGCATTGGTAGGTTCCTATTTCTGTAGAAGTAAGCGCCTTGTTCCAAATACGAACATCTTGAATATTTCCTATAAAAGCTTCATTGGCCAAATCTCCACCTATTGTCAAAGGATAACCAGTTGTACCAGATGGAGAAACTGTTTGGACACCGATGGATGTTCCATTTACATAAGCAGTTAAGCTAGTACCACTTTGCACAAAGGCTACATGATACCAAGTATTGGTAGAGAAAGTATAATTGTAGGTTAATAGTTTACTTCCATTCCAATACAATAAAGCTGTATATGTACCGTTTATATGATAAGCCCAGTTTGCACTGCTAGCATTCCTGTTTGCTACTAAGCAAACATTATAAGCCAACGATGAATAGGTTGGTTTTATCCATAACTCCACGGTATGATTAGGCATGATAAAACTAGCATTATAAGGCACTGCAATATAACTATTGGCAGCATTTACATTTAAGGCATTGCTTGGAGTAGGCGTTGATACCGTGACTGTAATAGGGTTACTAGTGTCTTTTGCTACTGTTTGGCAGCTATTGTTTGCCGTTAAGATACAAGTAATAACATCGCCATTGAGCGGTGCATAGGTATAAGTAGCAGCGGTTGCGCCACTGATGTTTGTGCCGCCCTTTTGCCATTGGTATGTTGGGGCTGCACCTCCATTGGTAGGGGTTGCTGTAAATGTTACGCTTGTGCCACTTATTATGTTGGTGGTATTTGCTGAGATGGTTACGCTTGGGGTGACATTGGCGGTAACAGTAATAGCACCAGACACAGATGAAGTGTTGCTGCCTGAACTACTAGTGACGACACAGTAATAATAAAGTGTACCAACGTTTGTAACTACAGGCGAATAAGTATTTGAGGTTGCACCTGCTATTAGTGTGCCGCCAACATTACTAGCAACTGTGTTTGAATACCATTGATAACCTATGTTTGACAATGTTGATACTGACAAATCTGTCACCGTTCCGCCTAAACAAACACTTTGAGCTATCGCAGAAGGTTGTTTGGTAATAATTAAATAGTAGGCTCCTTGTTTATTTTCAACATTTGCTTTATCGGCGGAAGACAATACTGTGTTGAGGGTAACATATTCACTCATCCACCCATTTAATTGGGTAACAATATCTCCCCTTGTACCAATATATAATGGTGCTCCTGCATCCCCGTAAGCGGAACTACCTCCAGAACCATTGGTTGTTCCATTAATATAGGCCGCAGCACCAGCACTGTTGGCAGTATAAATCCATTGTGCAAAACCAGTTGCAGCAGTCTGACCATTGGTAAGCGTATAAGTTAATAAACCTGTATATTTTTGTCCATTGCTATTTCCATTATCAACACCAGCAGTTGAGTTCGTGTTGTCCCAAGGACCTGGTGTATTTTTATCCGTTAGACCAGTTTTTCCACCAAAGTCTTGATAACCTATATTAGAGCTAACACCTGCTACAATTGCCAAGCTAAAGGCAGTAGGATAACCCGTAAAACTTGGGGTTGACAACCACTGCGATGCAAAAACCAAGGTTGGTACATTGTTTTTTCTATTCACAACACCCGAAGTAACTATCTGTGGCTGAAGTGTGGTAGTGGCTTGAGTGGCATGTCTGTCAAATCCACTTTGGTCGTACCAAATTGATACAAAACCATTGCCTGAACCTACAAATGTTTTTAGGGCAGTAGTATCCAAATCGCCACTTCCTGTGAAGCCTATATTGGCTGTGGTATTATCACTACTTCTTCGCACCTGTATGGCTGATCCTTTATAAACATTGCCTAATTGGCGCAAAGAAAAGGCGGCAGGAGAAACGAGCGTGTTATCTAGCCCTAATGAAGCCATATTATTAAGAACAGTTACCGAGCCTGAAACATTAGATGTGGCATAGCCATAACCATTGCCTACCACACAATAATAATATTGTACACCAGCAGTAGTGGTTGGTAGATAGAGGCTTGAGCTTTGATAGCCGGTCATGATGGTTCCGCCTACATTGCTGGCGGCAGTATTAGCATACCATTGGTAGGTATAAGTACCTCCTGTAGCAGCTACTGTTAATGGTGTAGGATTGGTATAGGCATTCACTATTAGATTGGTAGTGGAGGGTTGGGTTGTAAAAGATATCGCCTTGTTGATAGTATAGGCTGTTTGATTAGTTACCACGGTAGCCCTATCAGTGGCAGACAATACACTGTTTAGCGTAACATATTCGCTCATCCAACCATTTAATTGGGTAAGATGGTCGCCACGGCTGCCTATGACAAGTGGTGTACCCACATCAGTGTATCCTGAAGCACCACCGCTGCCATTGGCTGCGCCATTGATATAGGCTGAGGAACTGCTACTGCTACCCGTGAAAACCCACTGTGCAAAACCAGTGGTGGCGTTGATTCCAGTGTTAAGGGAATAAGAAAGCAAACCTGTATAGTTAGTGCCATTGCCTAAGACGCCATTCGACGAAGAAGCTGTACCTAAGAAATCCCAAGGGGCGGGAATATTGCTATTCGATTTGGCGCCAAAGTCTTGACTACCTGTATTGGTACTAACCCCAGCAGCTATTGCTAAACTAAAAGCACTAGGATAGCCCGTAAAACTTGGTGTTGTTAAATATTGCGCTGCAAAAACCAAAGTAGGCACATTGTTTTTTCTATTAACAACACCAGCAGCCACAATCTGTGGCTGAAGTGTGGTGGTGGCTTGGGTGGCATTTCTGGCATTTCCACTTTGGTCGTACCAAATTGTTACAAAACCATTGTTTGCACCTACAAATGTTTTTAGTGATGCTGTGTCTAAATCGCCATTGGATGTAAAGCCAATGTCTTGCGTGGTGTTGTCGCTACTTCTACGAACTTTTATGGCATTGCCTGCATAATCGCTTGAAAGCTTTCTTAGTGAAAAAGAAGCAGGAGAGACATAACTACTGGATAGCCCTAACTTGTCTAAAGTGTTTTGGGCTTTGATTTCATTCCTGCCTATAAATAAACATCCTAGCAACAGGGTTAACAATGCTATTGGTTTACTAAATTGTTGAATCATCTTCATTGTTGTGGTTATTTATAAAAAGTAAAAAATTGTGGAAGGGTAAAAAGGGTAGGCTTGATTACAAAATCGAACCCATCAGGAGGGTGCTTTTATGTGTACATTAATTTGTATTAAAACGAAAAAAGACGAATCATCTGCTTTAGGATGTATTCGACCCACATTTTATTTTACTCATTTTATTTTCAACAGTACTTCCCCACCTATTCAATCCATAGCTTTTCGCAAACCCTATGGATTGGCAGTTAGTCTTTTGAGTGGAAAGCGAAATATGGTGGTGTATCTCCGGCTTAGATGGGCATTTTATAGATGCCCATTCCCGATTATTTTCAGCACATCCAGTGATTTGTCCTCCATAAAAAATGGCCATCTGAGACAGAACTAAACATAATTGTTTTGCCCTACTAGCTTTTATCCAACCATCACTCTTTATCTGATTATTCCTTATTGCCATCACATTTATCATTATTGCAACTACTTTGTTTTAAACGTTTCACTACACTTTTATGATAGCAAAGAACTTTAAACAAACCCAGATTGAGTATCAGGGGCAGCCCTGATTTTTTAACTTTTGGCACAAAATCAGGGCTACCCCTTAGACAAACTTGCCTGATTCGGCTACATTTGTTTAATCACTCTAACCACACAGCTATGCGGCATTTAAAATTGTTCAGCTTTCACCAAGTTATCTTCTTGTTGTTGTGCCTTTTCATAGCCTGTAAACAAAATCCAAACACAGTACTTGCGCCCAATTCCACTTGCCCGCAGGACCTCTTAACTCAATATCACCAAACTGTTTTGCTAGGTGCTAGTGACAGTTTACAGTTTACCCAAATTGTTTCGTTAATTAAAAATACTCCTCCTACTTGTTTGGATATTGCGATAGATAGTTTCTCAAAAAAAATAAGCGGTCTGTGGTACAATAACCCCCAACTGAACGCACAGGTAATCGAGCTGTATTCTTTTATCGGCAACAACCGTGCGTATTCGCACACTGTAAAAGCCAAAGCGTTTTTGGCACTAAGCAGTATATTTTCAAAACAAAAGAAATTGGCCGACACAGATAGTGCCCTTGCTTTGGCGGTGAAGGATAGCGCTGGTTTCAATAGCAACATGTGGATGAGCTATTACAACCGACTCGGGCTCAACTATTTCTATCAGAACAAAATGAAGGAGGCAACAGAACTCTTTACCAAAGGCATTGCGCTGGGCGAAAAAGAACATAGCACCAACATTGCGCTTTCTAACCTTTATACCAATGTAGGCACGTTGTACAACCAGATCGGCGACGCAAAAAATGCGATAGATATTTTTAAAAAGAATATCCAATTTATTGAAAGCACAACCAATGACATTAATTCTATCACCGACAACCTCAGCAATATCGGCACGGTATATGGCGCAGTGCTAGAACAGTTCGATTCTGCCATTGCTTATTACGAAAAGGGGCTTGTAGTGCAGCAACGCAACAAAGCGCATGATAATCAAGACCCCGTTTTTACCCTCTTGATAAATATTGCGAGTATTTTTAAAGATAGAAAGCAATATGATTCTGCTAGGTATTATCAGGCGTTTGCAGCACCATTGTTTAAGGAAATAAAAGACCCCGTGGCACAACTCACTTTCACCATGAACGAGGCAGTGGTCTATGCACAGGTAAGAGATGTGAGCAAAGAAGTAGCAACTATCAAAAGCTTTTTGCCCGATTTTTATAAGGACAATAATTTAGAATGCCT
The DNA here is from genome assembly GCA_027486835.1 of Chitinophagaceae bacterium. Classification (GTDB taxonomy): domain Bacteria; phylum Bacteroidota; class Bacteroidia; order Chitinophagales; family Chitinophagaceae; genus Parasediminibacterium. Next base: position 19,280 of record JAIXOJ010000012.1, on the reverse strand, counting down.
CCAAAACGCATATATGGACCTTGCCCTAGTGTGCAAATTGCAACATCAATATGCAGCGGCACTTGCCTACCACACAACACTGGATTCCATAGCCGAAACAATGTCATCGGACAAGAACAAACAGATCATACACGAAATGAACGTGAAATATGAAACCGCAAAAAAAGACCTGCAACTAAAAGAACAACAACAAGCCATTGCCAAAAAAGAACTATTAATCGGGTCGCTTTTGGCATTGCTGATAGTCGGCATTTTAGCATCAGTATTATATACCACCCTACAAAAATTGAAGGAACGAAAAAAAGAGACGATTAGGCAGCAACAATTTACCACTCAGCTTATTGCCCAAACAGAAGAAGAACGCAGCCGCATAGCCCAAGACCTGCACGACGGGGTGAGCCAAGAACTGATGTTGCTAAAAGAAAATACGCATTCGGCAGGTGCAGTCGTTACCCAAAAAATTGAATCTATCATACAAGAAATTCGCAACATTGCCCGCAACCTTCGCCCCGAGATGCTGGATAAAATTGGTCTTTCTAAAAGCGTTGAGTACTTGTGCGAACAAATGATGGAAGCACACCAAATCTTCATTTCAACGAACATTAGCTTTAACGAACCCATATCTAAAGAAACCGATTTGCAATTGTTTCGCATCATTCAAGAATCGCTTACCAATGTTATTAAATACGCCCAAGCAGATGCCGTAAACGTATCTATCACCCAAAAAAACAACAGCATACAAGTAGCAATAAAGGACAATGGAAAAGGATTTCCGGTGACGGAAACCTTAGCCAGCGGCAAAAGTTTTGGGTTGCACTCTATCATCCAAAGAGCTAAGGCAATTAAAGGCGAAGCCTTTATTACCTCTTCCCTTCAAGGTACTATTATTAAAATCGATTTACCGCTTACAACCATAAAAATATGAATACTATCCTTATTGCAGATGATCACCCTGTGGTAGCCGAAGGGCTTCAGTGTATGCTGGTAAAGCAAGGGCATATAGTAGTTGCCGTATGTACCAATGGCTTGGAAGCCTATAACTATATTTTGGTAAACCGTCCACAGATTGCCATACTTGACATGAGCATGCCCGGGATGAACGCAATTGAAATATTAGAGCAGCTTAGCAAGGACAAAAAAATACCTACCAAAGTAATTATCTATACTATGGTAAACGATATTGGCATTCTCAACCGCACAAAAGAATTGGGGGTAAAGGGTTTTATACTGAAAGAATTTGCCATGAGCGAGATAGACCAATGTTTGGTTCACGTAGCAGCTGGCAATGAATATTTTAGCCCACAATTGGAATCTAGCATGGCAATCAATAACAATAAAGACGATGGTGCAGCCCAAGCCGTGTTAACTTTTGCTGAAAAGAAAATACTCCAGTTAGTTGCAGACCAAAAAAGCAGCAAGCAGATAGCGGAACAATTGTTTATTACAGAAAAAACCGTAGAAACCCACCGCCGTAATATTATCCGTAAGCTCAACATCCCAGCGGGCAATAATGCGCTGGTGCTTTGGGCTATGAAAAACTTGAAATAGTGGTTAGTTTCCCCTGCTTGGCGCAGTCTCCTGACTACGTCACAGTGTCCGCAATTCTCGCGATTTGCATTAATACAACAAATCAATTTCAATTATACCCTGCGGGCAATAATCCGCTGGTGCTTTGGGCTATGAAAAACTTGAAATAGTTGTTTTTAGAGACAGGTGATAGGTAGGGATAAATAAAATGTAGAGACACACAAAATGTAGTAGAGACACACGGCCGTGTGTCTTTACCAAAATAAAAAACCCCTGCATGTAGTATTGCCACACCAGCATGGCGAATTACTGCACATAATGACCAATTTATTGCACATGATGGGCGATTTATTGTTAATGACGATCGTTTTATTGATAATGACGACCGTATTATTGATAATGACGACCGTATTATTGATAATGACGACCGTATTATTGATAATGACGACCGTATTATTGTTAATGACGATCGTTTTATTGTTAATGACGATCGTATTATTGTTAATGACGATCGTTTTATTGTTAATGACGATCGTTTTATTGTTAATGACGACCGTTTTATTGTTAATGACAACCGTTTTATTGTTAATGACGACCGTTTTATCGCACATGATCACCGTTTTATCGCACATGATCACCGTTTTATCGCGCATGATCACCGTTTTATCGCACATGATCATCGTTTTATCGCACATGATCATCGTTTTATCGCACATGATGACTGCTCCACCACGCGGGACAATCGCTCCACCACACCGAAACATCATTTTAGGGTATGGAAAATTCTATTGGGCAATCCGTTCGTAAAGCACACCCCATCAAAATAGATAAAGTAGGGTTTCCTAATCCCTTTTTGAATTGAAGTATTCAATAGAATAATAGCAATTCGGTAATTATTAAATGTTATAAGCTTGGCTAATAATAAAGGGATACTAAGGATAAACAGATAGGTTTTGATAAAAGTCCGATTTATCAATCCCCACTACCAAGAGCCTAGTTCCATGTTTCCAAAGAGGCTGTTCTTTTTTGTTAATAATAAGATAACATTGAAATTGGTGTTTGTTATTTCATTATAGACTACTTTGCCAAAAATATTTTTTATAGTGCGATTGATTAAAACATTAAGATTATGCTTTGGAGAAAATTTAATGGCGAAAAAATTAATTTACCCATCAAGGAGGCAGTAGCAGAAACCATCAAAAGAGAATCAGCTAAAGGTATTCGGCTAAAAGTGTGTATTGGTACCGATAGTCAAGTAAAGGGTTCGGAAACAGAATTTGCTACGGTAATTGTTTTTCTGCGTGAACATGCTGGTGGTTTTATGTTCATCAGCAATTTTAAAACCAAGCAACCCTTTCACCTAAAGGAAAGAATGCTAACAGAAGTGGCAAAGAGTATTGAAATAGCATACGAACTCTGCGATTTGTTCATCGAACACCATGTGGAAATGGAAGTACATGCCGACATTAACACAAACCCTGCTTTTAAAAGCAACGATTCGTTGAAAGAAGCAATGGGTTACATCCTTGGAATGGGCTTCGCATTCAAAGCAAAACCAGAGGCTTTTGCCAGCAGTTCCTGTGCAGATAAGGTGGTAAACTAACGTTAGGCTGTACTAGCAATTTTAGTTATGTAATGATGGGAGGGTTACCCTCATGAGGCATCGCTAGCCCTAAACTTTTTGTATTTACAAGCGTAAGTTGCCTTTTTCTACCCAACTATTCAACTATGGTCAATACATAGTAAGTTCCAATTAAACTGTAGTTAAGCGCATTGAAACACCATAATCAATTATAAATTTATGGTGTTAATGTCTCCAACGTACCATTATAAATTATCACAACAACAACTCAAAGAAATGTTGCGAAGAATCTATACTACTTAATGGCAGTACTATTTATCCTTCATCAGGAGCTTTGGGGTTTAGCACAGTTTCGTTGCATTGGGCAATGAAAGCTAAAATTTCATCCTTTCCTTGATTTTTTGTTGCACTAGTTACAAAACTCGGGGGTAAAAATTGCCAAGTTTCTCTCATAGCATCTAAAAACGCTTTTACGTTTCGAGTTACCACCCCGGGTTTTTCTTTATCAGACTTGGTAAAAGCAATGGTGAATGGAATTTCCCAGTTTGCTAGCTGTGTAATAAACTCTAAATCAATTTTTTGGGGAGAATGCCTACTGTCTATTAACACAAAAACATTGACCAAACTTTCGCGCTTCCGCAAATAATTTTCAATCATTTGCTCCCAACGCCTTCTTGAACTCTGAGAAATTTTTGCATACCCATACCCGGGTAAATCCACTAAGTACCACTTGGTTCTTGGTACACCCTTAGCACCGGAAGTACTTTCTATGCTAAAATGATTGATTAATTGCGTTTTTCCAGGGGTAGAGGATGTTTTAGCTAACTTCTGTTGGTTGCAAATGGAATTGATTAAGGAAGACTTGCCCACATTACTTCTACCGATAAAAGCATACTCGGGTCTATCGGCTTTGGGGCATTGTGCCACATCTGCTGAAGAGATAACGTAAGTAGCAGAAACAATTTGCATAAATAATATTTTTAAGGGGGGGGGATTCGATTAAAAGAACAGGTGAAGAAGGTAGTTTTAACCCTTGTTAAGAAGCTTGTATTAGCTTCTCGATTGTAGTTAGTAGGACTAAACCATACCAAAAATGGATTACGTTTTAATTATACACTCAACATTCCTAAAATGGGATAATCATTCTTCTTTGGTTATTACTTCTTGCGTAAGTTTATCTGTACGTTTTGAACCAGCATATAATTCGTATTCAAACAAGCGGCAGTCAATGGTAGCGTTAAAGAATTCCCGCTTTCTGCTAGGCTGTAAACGTATTTTTTTGGCCAAGGCCAAATTTCCAGTAAATATATAACCGGTGTATCCTTTGCAGTTGCGCTTAAAGAAATCACCTATTCTAGCGTATGTTTCCGCCAGTTCAGCCTCCACGCCTAGTCGCTCTCCATATTCAGGGTTAATCATTACTACGCCATTTCCATCAATCGGTATAGGGGTTTGTTCAAAATCGCATACTTTAAATTGTATTAAATGCTCCACTCCGGCAGCTTGTGCATTTGTTTTAGCTACTTCAACGGCTTGCTTGCTAATGTCAGATGCTATGATTACCAGACCAACTGGATCGGAAATTAATTCATCCAATTTTGCCCGTTCCATTTCATATACTTTACTATCAAAGCCAATAAGGTGCATGAAGGCATAGGTACTCCGCTGTAATCCTGGCATTCTATTACTAGCCATCAAAGCTGCTTCGATGGCCAAAGTACCAGAGCCACACATTGGATTAATAAAAGGGGTTTGCTTATTCCATTTAGTGGAAAAAATGGTTGCTGTGGCTAAAGCTTCCAACATTGGTGCCTTGCCAGGTAATTTTCTATAACCGTGTTTTGCCAAAGTTTCGCCAGAGGTATCTAAGAAAAGCGTGGCTTCCGTATATTTCCAAAAAAGGTTTACCACTACGCCATTCAATTCGGATCCTGCCGAGGGTCTGCCATTCATTTGATTGCGAAATCGATCTACGATCGCATCTTTTACGCGCAAATTGGCAAATAAGCCATTGTTGATGGATGAATGAGACACATTACTGGTAACGGAAAAATAAGTAGTTGGCAACATCAGTTTTTCCCAACTAATAGATAGTGCAGCCTGATAAAGTTCGTCGGGATGATTACAAGGGAAAGTTTTTAGGGCGTACATCACTTGACTGGCACACCTCAAGTGAAGATTCAAGCGAATGCAATCGTTTAATGTACCAATAATAGTAACTGAGGTTTGACCAGTTTCTTCAATTTCAAAACCCAATGCAGCAACCTCCTGTTCGAGCGCGGGAGCTAACCATTTGTGGCAAGTAATAACAATACGATTGGGCGTAGAAAATAACTGCATAGTTCACAAACATAAGCTAATCAAAAATGATTAATCATGTAAACGAATAAACTGGGTAGGAATGAGGTAATTTCAAGAAAGGCTACTCTTATAATATGAACCCATTTGTTGGCTACAATGTGGATGTACAATAAATTCTAAGACTAAATGAGCTTCATTCAACATTACAAATTCTGGTACTTGCCAAGTACACTATTTAAGCCATTCTTAATTGCGTTAATATTTGCCTCAACTTCAACTTCGTTTCTAGAAAAAGGATAAGGGGGCAATTCAATTGTTGTTTCAATCAGGCCGTCTTCTCTCAAGTAAGCATATAAGAACACTACTTTAGCACCAATTTTTGATGCGAGACGAAAAATATTGGGGGAAATTGGTTTTTGAAAAAAGGAATCAACCATCAATCCTATAGATTTATTGTTTTGTAGAAGACTTTTTACCCTTATTAATGAGTTAACATCAGCAACAATTACTGGTATTCTAACCAAACTTCCCCAAACTGACATAAAACCATCATCAGTAGGTTTTCCAGCTATCGCAGCATCGATAACAAAACCATTATTCATTAAATTAGCTACCCCTACTTTTATGAGCGGAAGGTGTACGGTGCAAATAATTATTCCGTTTTCATATCCGCCTAAATATTGTTCCCCTGTGAGCGTAGAGGGTATGTGGAAGTTAGTGTTTGTGCGCCTTAAAATTGATAAAAGGGTATTTAATCGTTCTGCAATTTTATATGGGGTGGATAACTGGCTATTCATTCCTTTTTTATTAAAATAAGCCAACTTTCTACTCCAAAAAAATGCAGACCTATACCAACTTTTATTGGGTAAAAACAACGTAATTAACAGGACAATTATATGAAGCAACCATCTCCGACTTGTTAATCGATCTGTATTCTTTATTAATTTGTTCAGTTGCATAAACTGAATCAGTTTTATTAAATTAATCAACGAGACCTTTCACTTCAAATGTTTTTGGCCAGTACTTACCTGTAATCAACAGTTTTTTAGTAGCGCTGTCGTAGGCAATCCCGTTCAAAACCTCCGCTTTTTCTAATTCGTTGGGAAAGTATTTTTCTTTCGTTCCAGAGAAATCTGCGCGACCTATCACTTTTCCTGATTCAGGATTAATTTTTATGATTACGTCTGTTTGCCAAACATTGGCCCAAATAAAACCATCGATGTACTCCAATTCATTGATGTTGGCAACAGGACCGTTATTGTCGGTAACCCCTACTATACTTTGTACTTTAAATGTTTCTGGGTCAATAAAAAGTAAATTATTACTGCCGTTACTCATAATTATTTGCTTTCCATTATTAGTCATTCCCCAACCTTCCCCTTCGTAAGTGTACTTATTTAACAATTGAAAGGTATTCACATCATATACAAAGCAGGTCTTTTCTTTCCAAGTGAGTTGATATAATTTGTTGTTTAGAATGGTAATTCCCTCGGCAAAATAATTTTTATCAATCGCTATTTTCTTAGAAGGTTTACCCGTATTCAACTCAACTTGGGCAAGTTTGCTTACCATATACTGACCTCCACTCTCGAAAAGCTGCCCTTTATAAAACTCAAATCCCTCTGTGTAAAAAGAGGTGTCGTGTGGATACATGTTAGTGATAGTAAATGATAAATTGACAGGTTCATTTGCTGGTTTATCAACTTGGTTGATAGCTTGATCACTGCCACAAGCCATCAATAGACTTACCGTGCAGACCAATAAAAAATACTTAAACATTATTATTTGTATTTGGAAATAAAAAGATTAATTCTAGTTCAAAATTGATTCGGAAAATAAAAAACAAGTTTATTTTGAAAATGATAAAGACATGACGCTTTTGGGATTTCCTAAAACAAAACAGCCCAATTAGAACGTATCTAATTGGGCTGTTTTCACACTACAATATCATTAAGCAAGCGCATTTGCTTTTTTAGCAAGTTTGCTTTTTAAATTCGCAGCTTTGTTCTTATGGATAACTCCACGCTTGGCAAGTTTGTCAATCATAGAAGCAACAAGAGGCAATTTTTCGCTAAAAACAGCACCCTCTTTAACTTCTCTAATATCTCTTATCGCATTACGAGTTGTCTTACCGTAATACCTATTGCGCTCTCTTCTTTTAGCGGCCTGCCTAGTATCTTTCTTGGTTGCTTTATGATTAGCCATTAATAGTTAAATTTTTTAAGGCTGCAAATGTAAGGGGATGCACTCGTTTGAGAAAATTAAATTTCGCCGAATTGATTATTAGTGCCGTATTTGTCATTTTATTTGTCAAAAAAAATTAGGAATTCAAGGAATTGAATCGCTAGTTTTTGATTTCAATACACGATATTTGCACCCATTTAAAAAAATAGCATAACAGAGTCATAATGAAGGATTTTTCATACATCACCAACTCACATCCCGGGTACATTGAAAGTTTATACAATCAATTCCTGATTGATCCAAATAGCATCGACCAAGACTTAAGAAAATTTTTTGACGGATTTGATTTTGCAGTTGCAAACAATGCTAGCACCAATTACGAGGGAGGAAAAGCTTTACCAACAACACTAACAGATAATAACTGGAAAAAAGAAATTAGCGTTTATCGTCTCATTTTGGGTTATCGAAACAAAGGACATCTTTTAGCAAAAACAAACCCAATAAGAGAGAGAAAAGATAGAGGTGCCAATCTAGATTTAAGCTTTTTTGGATTATCTGAAAACGATTTGAATACAACTTTTCAGGTGGGTTCTTTAATTGGTTTAGGAGCAACCACCCTGAAAATAATTCTTGAACACTTGAAGAATACCTATTCCAATCATGTTGGTGTAGAATTCAAATACATAAGCGATCAAGAAAAAGTTGATTGGATAACCAACGAGATGGAAAAAAACTTTTCTGCACCAGTAAGTTTGGATAAGAAAAGAAGAATACTCGAAAAACTTAACCAAGGGGTAATTTTTGAAAAGTTCCTCCATACTAAGTATATAGGTCAAAAGAGATTTTCATTAGAAGGTGGCGAAACGACAATAGCTGCCTTAGATGCCATCATTAATACTGCTGCCGATGAAAATGTAAAGGAAGTGGTTATTGGCATGGCGCACAGAGGTAGGTTGAATATTTTAGCCAACATTTTGGGAAAAACCTATGAGCAAATATTCAGTGAATTTGAAGGCACAGCGATAATGGATCAAACCATGGGTAGTGGTGACGTTAAATATCATATGGGTTTCGGTAGCGAAGTTTTAACTGCTAATAATAAGGACATTCATTTAAAATTAATGCCCAACCCATCCCATCTTGAAGCAGTTGACCCTGTTGTGGTAGGATTTGCAAGAGCAAAAGCAGATGTGCTTCATGATAGTGATTTTGACAGAATATTACCAGTACTCATTCACGGTGATGCCTCAGTGGCAGGTCAGGGTATCGTTTATGAAGTGCTGCAAATGAGCTACTTAAAAGGATATTATACTGGTGGAACAATTCACTTTGTAATCAATAACCAAATAGGTTTTACTACAGATTTTGAAGATGCACGTACAGCAGACTACTGTACTTCGGTTGCAGCAATGGTGCAAGCCCCTGTGTTGCACGTTAATGGAGACGACGCAGAAGCCGTAGTTAAATGTGCAGAAATTGCGGCTAAATACAGACAAAAATTCAACAAAGACATTTTTATTGACATGGTTTGTTATCGCAAACATGGCCATAATGAAGGTGATGATCCAAAATACACCCAACCAAAATTGTATGCGCTAATTGATAAACACCAAAATCCTCGCGAACAGTACATTCAATTCCTTATCCAGAATGGGGAGCCAGATGCACAGAATTTAGCCAAGGAAATGGAAAAGAAATTCTGGCAAGACTTGCAAGAAAGATTAGACGATGTTAAACAATCGCCCCTACCCTACCACCAACAATTACCAGAAATTGCTTGGGAAAAAATGGTGAAGGCAAAATCAGAGGACTTTGATTACTCTCCTAATACCTCCATAAGTGCTGATAAAGTAAAATTACTTTTTGATGGACTTATGAAATGGCCTGATACTTTCAAACCTTTAAAGAAGGTAGAAAAATTGATTCAAGAGAAAATCAAATTACTAGAGACAGAAGAAAAAATTGATTGGGCTACTGGAGAATTAATGGCTTATGGTTCTTTATTAATCGACGGTAAAATAGTAAGGATGAGTGGACAGGATGTACAACGTGGTACTTTTAGTCACCGTCACGCCGTGCTAAGAGATGAGGAAACAAACAAAGGTTATAATCGATTAAATCATTTCACTGAAACCCAAGCTAAATTCAGGATATACAATTCTTTATTGAGTGAGTATGGCGTACTTGGGTTCGAATATGGCTATTCACTCGCAAATCCTGATGCATTAGTCATTTGGGAAGCTCAATTCGGTGATTTTTGCAATGGTGCTCAAACCATGATTGACCAGTTTATTTCAGCAGGAGAACAAAAATGGCAACGCCAAAATGGGCTAGTAATGCTTCTTCCGCATGGATACGAAGGTCAAGGCCCTGAACATAGCAGTGCTAGATTGGAAAGATTTCTCCAAATGAGTGCAGAGCTAAATATGGTTATTACCAACGTAACAACCGCGGCCAATCTTTTTCACTTACTCAGAAGACAATTAGCTTGGAACTTTAGAAAACCATTGATTAATTTCTCACCAAAGGCTAATTTGAGAAATCCGGCTACGTTCAGCCACATAAGTGAGTTCTCTAATGGCGGTTTCAAGGAAGTAATGGACGACAGTTCTGTAGTAGACGCTTCAATTGTTAAGAAAGTATTGTTTTGTTCAGGAAAACTGTCCTATGAATTAATAGATAAGCAGCATAAAGAGTTCAGAAAAGATATTGCCATTGTACGCTTAGAACAATTATATCCACTTCCAGTTAGACAGTTGGATGTATTGTACAAAAAATATAGTAAAGCCATGTGGTTTTGGGTACAAGAGGAGCCATTAAACATGGGGGCTGCTTCCTTTTTACAAATGAACTTGAAAAGTATAAACTTTGGAGTAATAAGTAGAAATGCAAGTGCTGCTACAGCAACAGGTTATTCTAAAGTACATGCCAAAGAGCAAACAGAAATTATTGATATGGCTTTTAATATCTAAATCTGTAAAAAAGAAAATAGAAATTTATACTTATAGCAACTCTTTAAAAATAATTATTAATACCTGTTTAATTAGAAGCAATTAAACAATTGAAATAACAATTTATGATTGACATTAAAGTACCAACCGTAGGAGAGTCGATTAATGAAGTAACACTTTTGAAGTGGACTAAAAAAGAAGGAGAATACGTTGAAAGGGATGCAGTAATTGCTGAACTTGAAAGTGAAAAGGCAACCTTTGAAGTAAACGCTGAAAAAGCTGGTGTATTAAAGCAATTAGCCAAAGAAGGTGACACCATTGAAATTGGTTCAGTTTTAGCCCAGATTGACGAAACTGCAGTTCAACCCACAGTTTCAAATACCTCTACTATAAAAGAAGAAGCCAATACAAAACCAGCAGTCGTTGCCCCTATTGTAACTGCACCGACAACTACTCCAACTGTAGAAGTAAAGGCAACCCCGGTTGCTAATGCCATCATTGCAGATAAGAAAATTGATACCTCCACTATTTCTGCTACCGGTGCTGGGGGGAAAATTTTAAAAAATGATGTGTTAGAAGCGTTATCCAACCCAGGTAAGAAACCATTTGAAGGCAATGTACTTTTTGGTAGAAACGTACGGGTTGAAAAAATGAGTAACCTCAGAAAAACAATTAGCAGAAGACTTGTCGAAGCAAAAAATACTACGGCAATGCTTACCACTTTTAATGAGGTTGACATGACTAACATTATGGATGCCCGCAAAAAATATAAGGATAAATTCAAAGAAAAACATGGGGTAAACCTTGGTTTCATGAGTTTCTTTGGAAAGGCTGCTTCAATTGCTTTGAGCGAATGGCCTGCGGTTAATGCCTACATTGATGGTGATACGTTAGTTTACCATGACTATGCTGATATTAGCATTGCGGTAAGTACACCAAGAGGGTTGACTGTTCCTGTTATACGCAATGTGGAAAGCCTTGGCATGGCTGAGATAGAAAAAGCGGTTGTGGTGCTTGCAACGAAAGCAAGGGATAGTAAATTAACTGCGGAGGATTTACAAGGTGGTACTTTCACCATTACAAATGGCGGAGTATTTGGAAGCTTGTTGAGTACTCCAATCATTAATATTCCTCAAAGTGCTATTCTTGGGATGCATAAAATTCAAGATCGTCCGATGGCTATTGATGGAAAAATTGAGATTCGCCCTATGATGTATTTAGCTTTGAGCTATGATCACAGAGTTATCGATGGAAGAGAAAGTGTTAGTTTCTTAGTGAGAGTTAAAGAGTTATTGGAAAATCCTGAACAATTATTATTTGGCAAAGACCCAGTAAAAGCATTGTTAGAACTCTAATTACATGAAATAAAATATAAAATAAAAAAAGCCACGTAAAAAATACGTGGCTTTTTTTATTTTATAATATCCAATTTTTCCTTTTTTAGCACAAAATTGTTAACCAAACCTAAAATGAAATTATATTAGCCACTTCGGAGTGCAATATTTTCACTTTTGTCTACATACATTATCCACACTAAATCATTTAGTCATGAACTGTTTCAAGTTGTTTACCACAACCTTGCTACTATTTTGCTTTTTAAAGGGACATGCCCAGCTGAGTGCTAATTTTAGTTCGACTATCGTTGCTGGTTGTAGTCCATTAAATGTTTCCTTTAAGAATACTACGCTGAATGCATCTTCTTCTGCTTTATATGAATGGGATTTCGGCAATGGCAATACAGCTACTAACAACAATATAAATACTCCGATTGCGGCTATATATATTAATGAACAAACCTACATAGTTACCCTTAAAGTGACTGATGGGGGAATTCAATCCATTAAAACGGATAGTATAATAGTGTATAAAAAACCGATACCTAGTTTTATCTTATCTAATACATTTGGTTGCGTTCCATTAAGCGTTAATTTTTCTAGCAGCTCATTGGCTGGTGATGGTACAATTAGCACATATTCATGGGATATGGGTAATGGAATAACTTTTAATGGAGGAGACACCTTGAAAAATGTTAGTACCCGATATTTAACCCCAGGCAAATACACAGTAAAACTGTCTCTTACAAATTCATTCGGCTGCAAAAGCACGGTATTGATTAAAGACAGTGTTGTGGATGCCTTAAGTTCACCAAAAGCGTTATTTACAAAGAATAAAAACTATTTATGTAAAGCTGGGGACTCCGTAACTTTTACAAACATTTCTATAGACACATCCAATGCTACATACTTGTGGCAACTAGGTGATGGGACTATCAATAATTCGCCAATTGGGTTAACACATACTTATCTAAACAGTGGTACATTTAAAGACAAACTTATAGTAACTAACCAAAACGGTTGTACTGATACCGCTTATGGCAGCCAAAACACGTTCGTAGCTTCTTTCAAACCAGATTTTTTCAACAATACTACGTTTTGCACGAACACTTACATTCCTTTTCAAAACACAAGCTTTCCTCCTCCTGATTCTGCCGTTTGGCAATTTAGCGACACAGCCGGTGCCATATTCGGCGTAAATGCTGTTCACAGTTTTCTGGCTACAGGAAATTATCATGCTGTAGTAATTAACTATTGGGGTAATTGTGTTGACTCTGTAGACAAACCCATAATTGTTCAACCAAGTGTTAATCTAGATGGTTTCGATGTGATAAATGCCCCTTTGTGTGGGGGAAAAGCAATAGTAGAATTTCGAGATACTACAGTTGGAAGTACTGGGTGGGTTTGGGTAATAGAAGGGGCTACTACCAATTATTTTACCAAGAATGTTCAATACACCTTTACTAAGGATACTCTTTTTAATGTGACTTTGGCATTAAATCAAGCAACTGGATGCAGAGCAACGGTTACCCAACAAATTCAAATTCAAAAATCACCATTCACCATTCAAACCATCGCTAACAACAGTACCAGTAATAAATCAGGTTGTATTGGATTAGATGTTGATTTTTCCATAACACCAAAAGCTAATTTTTCTAACTATTTATGGGATTTTGGAGATACTACAACTACCTCTACCCTTCCAACCCCAAACCATGTTTACAATAAAATAGGGGTTTTTGAAGTCAAGTTAACCTATACTACATTAAATGGTTGTACCGACACCGTTGGGCTACGGTTTATCCAAACTTTTACCAAACCAAAAGCCAGTTTTTCTGTGTCGCAACAGGTTATTTGCGGAAATTCAAAAACATATTTTTTCGATCAAACACCTACGCCAACCACAAGTTGGTTCTGGCAATTTGGTGATAACCGAAATGATGCTACTGTACAAAATCCAGTACATGCTTATTTTGATACTGGTTACTACGATATCACCTTTGTAGCCACAAATGGTAGCTGTTCTGACACCGTAACCTACAATAAATACGTTTATGTGTTGCCTCCATTTCCTTTAATTGATTCCATTTATTACCCATGCACAGGAACAAGGGATACTGCCTATATACTACAAAAATCAAAAATGGTTGTTTCTGGCACTTGGGATTTTGGAGACGGATCACCAAAAATTCCTTTAGATACTTCAACAAGAAGAATATTTCATGTTTATCCAAAAACTGGCGTTTATGTGCTACAGCTTTCTGCAACAAATGGTGGATGTACAACGATTGACACCAGCTATGTAATTATTCTTGCTCCCCAAAAACCGATACTCAGTGCTAACGTATCGGAAATTTGTGTGAACGATTCAATCAAACTTTCCATCGACAGAAACACCTTAGCTCCCAATCCCGCCAATTATAAGGACAGCAATTATTATCGCATTTATAAATGGCAGTATGGAGATGGAACTTCATTCATAGGCAACTTGAATTCACCCCCTAATTGGTACTACAATGGTTTGGGTTATCTAAGCGGACTAACGCCTGGAAAATTCGACATACGCGCCATCACACAATCTTCCTTTTTTGGATGTCTTGACACTACTAATTATATCCCTCTAAAAATTAAAGGGCCTTTGGTAAATTATTCCATCCTCAATAAAGACACTTGTTTTAAAGTTCCCACCTTTTTTAACGATCGCTCTACCCCTACAAATGGTATCCCACTTTCCAAATGGATTTGGTATTATGGGGACAAAACATCGGATACAGTTTTCATAAGTAAATCAGTAAGTCATCAATATGCTTTCCCTACGAGATACGTTTCTAAACTAACTGTATTTGACAATGAAGGTTGCTATGCCAGCTATCAACATCCTGATACTATTAATCTTACAGGCCCTAAAGCAGATTTTTCATGGACTCCTACGTATATCGTCACTGGTGCAAGTGGTACATTTTTAAATTCGAGTATAAATTATGGCAGCCCTACTTCGCAATATCTCTGGACATTCAGTAGCAACAAAAAATCGTTTACCACTAAAAATGTAACCATTAATTATCCCAAATCATTGATTGATACCGTACGATTAATTGCCAAAAACCCAGCTAACGGTTGTACAGACACTACAATAAAGTTTGTTACTATAAGAAAAGTATTTGCACTTTTTGATTTAAAACTAAAATACAGTAGTGTAAATACCTGCCCCCCAGCCACTGCAACACTTACTAACCAATCTATTAATGCAGATTCTATTTGGTGGGATTTTGGAGATGGAACACCACGTATCATCAATTTGCAGCAACCAAGCCATATTTATTCTAGGCCAGGTTTGTTCAAAATAGCACTGTATGCCTATAATAATAAACAGCTTCAGGATTCTGCATTTAAATACATAACTATCGCTGGTCCTTATGCTAATATTATAACTGATGTTTCCAGTGGTTGTATTCCACAGAAAATAAAGATTAGTGCGGTTCAAAAAAACACAGTCAAATATGCATGGGATTTTGGCGATGGTACTGTTATAAACAACAGTACTGATAGCTTTCAGGTACATCAATATTCTGTTCCTGGATTTTATACCCCGCAGGTCATTTTAACCGATGCTTTGGGGTGCAAGCCACCACCTTTTGCAGCACCTAAACCTATATTTATTGATTCCCTGAAAGCTAGTTTCACTTTTAGTAAATTTCCAGTTTGCAATGACGGTTTGGAAATCTTTACTCCTAAAGTAAACAGTTTCTCTGCTAGTAGAACAGGTGAGATACTTAAATATCATTGGAATTTTGGGACTGGCAATCCAATAGATACCAGCAATAACGACACTGCCTCTTTTTACTATGGAAGTTTGGGTAAATACATTGTTAGCCTTCAAGTAACTTCTAAACAAGGTTGTAAATACAATTATGCCGATACAGTTCTTGTGAACTTATCTGCGAAAGGCTACATCGCAGCGCCTACTAAAGCTTGTGAAGGACAACCAGTGGTTTTTGCTAGTACTGCCTCCTCCCCCGGTAATACTTGGAATTGGAAATTCGGTAATGGGGACACTTCTCTGCTTCAAAATCCTCCTCCTGTCTTTTTCAAAACAACTAAGGATGTTACCAGGACAGACACGGTTATGCTAATTACAAAACTCAACCTTTGCAGCGACACCACTTATCATTACTTAACGGTTAACCCAATGCCCAGAATTAACCTACAACCAAGGGCTACAACTATTTGTGAAGGCAAATCCATCCAATTGGTGGCGGAAAATGCGGTGAAGTATGAATGGTCACCGATAGTAGTGGATACAAGTATATCAAAGCCTATTGTTACACCTACAGACACTACCAAATACACTGTGGTAGCAACGAATGCCTTGGGTTGCTTTGCAATAGATAGTGCCACCGTATTTATTTCCCCAAAGATGAAATTGGTATATCCTTTAGATACTTTCGTATGTATGAATAAGTCTGTTCAGTTGCCCGTGTCTGGCGCAGATAATTATGTTTGGCTCAGTGATTTAGCTACCCTTACCGGGCAAGGCAGTAACCCAATAGCTCAACCAATTGTTTCCCCAACCAATTACCAGTTTGTTGCTAGCACGAAAGATGGATGTTTTAGTGAAATAGGCAATATTGCTGTTTACATCAAACAATATCCAACCCTAACTATTGCAGACTCCATACTGGTATTACCAACAGGCACCACCTTTCAGTTTAAGACTAAAAATTCTACTGATGTAGTGTCCTATGAATGGGTACCGAGCGATTATCTGAGTTGTACAAACTGTGCTGAACCTTCCATTTATCCAAGGTCTGATAAAAACTATACTGTTTCGGTAAAAAATGCCTATGGCTGTTCAGTAAGCCAAAAGATTGCTATTACGCTCAATTGCTCCAAAAGATTGTTTTTGCCCTCAGGGTTTACCCCAAGTTCCAACACGGCCAATAATGTATTTTATCCACTTGGAACAGGAATCAAAACCGTAAAGCAATTCAAAGTCTATAACCGTTGGGGTCAGCTTGTTTTCCAAAATAGCAATTTTAATGTAGGGGACAAATCAGCAGGATGGGATGGCAACTATGGTGGTACTTATGCGGATGTTGGCACTTATTTATATACCATAGAAGCGCAGTGCGACACTGGAGATATTTTCTCACAGAAGGGTTATGTGGTTTTAATACGGTAAACCTTACGACAAGATTTCCTACAAAATGGAATCTTTATTTAGTGTAAACTCTTCCTCATTTTCTAAAAAGCAAAGCCCCCAATTGACTTCAATTGGGGGCTTTGTTATGAAATATTGTCTCTATTGGTTTTGCATTTCGGTTGGAAAGCAACACCTAACTTTTTATCAGGTCTGAATGATTATACAATTCAAGGAACATTATTTGTCACCATTTAATATAACGGGGGTTTTACTATTTCCCATGATAATCACCTTGCTATTGGGCGATGTTACCAGCCCTTTCATTACCTGAATTTGTTCATATTGCAATTGCTTGTCGGTTAATCCAGCACTCATAATTCGCTGATAATCCGCAATACCTTGCGCTTCTACCCTTTTCCTTTCTGCTTCTTGCTTTTCTTTTTGTAATACAAACTCCATTTTTTGGGCATCTTGTTCCGCCTTTATTTTTTCTTCAATGGAGGTTTTTACCATGGCAGGTAGAGCAATATTGCGTACCAACAATTGCTCTAACACAAAACCACGCTGCTTTAAACTTTCTTCGATGCTTTTGTAAATTCTGGTTTGAAACTCGTCTCTTTTTTTGCTGTACAAATCAACAGCCGTATAGTAAACGGCGTTGTCGCGAATTTTTGTACGAGTAATGGGGCGGATGATTTTTTCCCGATAGTCCAATCCTGTTTGTTTAATAATGTCGGGAGCTTCTGTAGAAAGTACTCTATATAGAACAGTGAGGTCAATTATCACTTCTAATCCATCGGCGGTTAGTGCGCGAATAGCATCATCCCCTTCTTTATCCCCCTCATTGTGCACCGCACTCATGGTGTAGTTCTGGGTTTTAATATCCAGTTTGTAAACTTCCATCAAGGGGTTTACAACGGTTAATCCACTTTGCAACACATCGTTTTGAACTTTACCAAACAACGATTTAACCCCTACTTCGCCCGCATTTATTTGCTTGACAGCAGAAGTGAAAAAACCTAACAAAACCAATACAATCCCCCCAATTCTTAAACCACCCGCAAATTGGCTAAATGGTGTGTTTGACTTTTTTAAAGAAAATGATGCGAGAAACACAATCACACCTAAAATAATAATAATCATGGTGAAAAAATTTAAGCACCAAAGGTAGTTGAACCAGATTTGAAGGAATGGAATTATACACTATTACTGTTTGCTTATCCATCAATAGCACGGTGTATTCCATTTAATTACTACCATTGTTTGACCCTAACAACAATTTATCTAGCTTATTTTACACCAATTTTATTTTTACTTCTTTACCATGATACATGAAGCAATAGAGTGACTTGACTATTTATGCAACACCATACCGCCATAGTTATGGAAGGTTGATGACCTTGATTTTAATACAAAAATGTCTGCGGATAAATGGAGTAAAAAAGAAATTCTTGGCCATTTAATTGACAGTGCTACCAATAACCACCATCGGTTTGTTAGGGGACAGTTTGAAGAACATCCTGAGATCAGTTACGACCAAAATAATTGGAATAAATACAACTATTATCAGCAACTTGACATACAGCAATTAATCTCATTCTGGACAGTTTACAATAAACAATTGCTTGCCATCATTAGAGAAATACCTACTGCTAATTTAATCCGTGCATGTATGATTGGCAGTAATCTTGTTACCATAGAATTTTTAATCAATGACTATGTAAAACATTTAGCGCATCACCTAAAGCAGATTGTTGAATACTGAAAAGACTTATTATTTATTAAGGAATAAAAAGTTGCAGTTAGAATTGATAGGCTCAAAACCTTACCTCTAACCCTTTTTACCATTTCTAATATTACTATCGAGTGGAAGAATTTCCCTGCCCCCAACATTTAATTCCGAATCCATTTCATCCAAAAAACAACATGGTTACCTAAACTTATCTTGTGCTCACAGCAATTGTATTTCAGGGGGGCAGTAATCAAGTTTTTTAATTCCCTTCGCCGAGGTACAGAGCCGAAAAATCTTATTTTAAGTCTGTCGCCGAGGTACAGAGCCGAAAAATCTTTTTTTAAGTCTGTCGCCGGGGTACAGACCTGAAAAATCTTTTTTTGACCCTGTATCAATGGTACAGACCTGAAAAAACTTTTTTTGACCCTGTATCAATGGTACAGACCTGAAAAATCTTTTTTTGACCCTGTATCAATGGTACAGACCTGAAAAAACTTTTTTTGACCCTGTATCAATGGTACAGACT